>JAGCAV010000232.1 GCA_017652545.1 Lachnospiraceae bacterium | reverse complement strand
CACTGATCAATCCGGCTTTTACGGTTGATTCCTTTGCCGGCTACTGTGATCCGGTGGCTGTGTTTGGTGACATCGAACCGACATCCGAGATCAGCGCGGAGCGGATCGCGAGGGCAAAAGCCTACTTCTCGGAGAATGATTTCGCGAAAGCCCTGACGGCTGCCTACGATCCGGTAGAGAAGTACACAAAGGAAGCGGTCTTCTTCATCGAGCAGGTGACGGGACATGTGATCCCGGATGTGCGCCCGATGATCGGCAGGGGCGGTATCGCTCTTCAGCAGGAGATCTCGCTGAAGCAGGCGCAGACGGATGATCCGGATAAAAAACAGTATTACGAGGCGATGAAGCTGTCCATCGATGCCATGCTGATCCTCTCCCGGAGATACCGTGCGATGGCGATGGAAAAGGCGGATGCTTCCAGGGAAGCGGGAGATAAAAAGAGCGCCGACAGGTGGCACCTGATGGCGGATACGCTCGAAAAAGTACCTGCGAACGGTGCGCAGACGCTCTATGAAGCGCTTCAGGCTTTTGTGCTGATCTGGCAGACGATGTGCCTGGAGCAGACACCGAATCCCTACGCCTTCTCCGTTGGAAACGCGGACCGCATTTTTGAACCCTACCGCGCAGCGGAAGGACTGGACCGGGATATGACGGCCGCACTGCTCAAACACATGCTGGTGTTTTTCAATGTGGCGGACCGGAGCTGGGCTATTTCCCAGGACCTGATCATCGGCGGACGTGACCTGGACGGAAATGATCTGACAAACCCGACCTCCTATGCGCTGTTTGACGCGTACTATGACATGAACCTGCCGCAGCCGATCCTTTCCGTTAAGCTGCACAAAAACACGCCGGATCAGCTGTACCGGGAGATGGGCCGGTTCTTCTTCACGCCGGGCGTACTCACACCCTCTCTCTTCAATGATGATGCGCTCTTTGATGTGCTGAGCGCCCACGGAATCGAAACGGAGGATCTGCCGGATTACTCGGTGGCAGGCTGTCAGGAACCGCTGATCATGGGAAAGGACAACGGGAACACGACCAACAGCTGGCTGAATCTGCCGAAGGTCCTGGAACTGGTGCTTCAGGGCGGCGTATCGGAACTGACCGGTTCGCAGATCGGCAGGACATATGAAGAACTGGGCTATGCGGATGCCCTGTCGCTGCTGAAGGATCTGAGAAACGTCTATTACCGTGAACTTGAAGACTATATCGACCTGATGACACAGGCCGGAAACCGGGCATCCACAGCCCTGTCCCTGTACCAGGTTCCGTTCCTGTCTGCCATGATGGGCGGGATCGAATCCGGTATTGATATGCGTGACGCCGGAAAGCAGGGCACAAAGTACAACGGAAGCGGCTGCCTGATCCATGGGCTGAGCGTCCTGGCCGATTCCTTCATCGCCATCGACACGCTTCTTGAGGAGCGGCCTCAGGATGCGCAGCGCATGCTGGATGCCCTGAAAGACAACTTTGAGCATGATGAGGAGATGCACCAGTACCTTCTTGCCTGCGACAAATACGGCAACAACATTGCCCGTGTGGATGAGGAGGCGGTCATGATCGCCCGGCGGGTCTCTGAAATGGTCGCTTCCAGGAAGAACTACCTGGGCAACCCGTTCCGCCCGGATTTTTCCACACCTTCCACGCATCTGCTCTACGGCTACTGGGTCGGGGCCACGCCTGACGGAAGGAAAGCCAGGGAACAGCTCAACTACGGTGTTGACCCGCTCTACGGAGAAGCTTCCGGCGGACTGGGACTTCGAATGCTCTCCACCCGGCAGCTGCCGTTCGGGGAATTCAACGGAGGCTATGCTTCCCACTTCGGCATCAACCCCGGCTATTTCAGGGGGGAGACCATGGAGGATAAAGGCGCTGAATTCAGGACAAGGATCTTTACGCCGCTGTTTTTCAACGAGGCGGACAGGGGGCAGACGTCACCTTTCTACCTGTATGTGAACGTGACCACGCCCGAGATGCTCCGCAAGGTGCTGGCCAATCCGAAAAAATACGCGCCGAGCGGGGTCTATATTGTCCGTATCCACGGGACCTTCGTGAATTTCCTGGACCTCTCGCCGGACATCCAGGAAGATATCATCAGACGGCTGGATCCGTGTTCGACCGCAATGGCGGGATAAAAATGAAAACGGTATCGCGCAGGGACATACCGTTGCAGTAACCTGAGGTGGCTTACATTAACGAAGCGGAAAGGAAATGACATGAAAACGATCGGATTTGACATCGGAACAACATCTATCAGCGCGGTGGTGCTGGATACGGAAAAACAGGAGATCCTCCTGTCCAGAACGATCCCGAACGGGTGCTTTATCACAACTGATAACGGATGGGAACGGATTCAGGACGCTGAAAAGCTGGTCGGGAAAGCGAAGGCCTTCCTGGATGAGATGATGGATGAAGCGCCGGATGCCGCCTTCGTCGGAATGACAGGCCAGATGCACGGTATCGTCTATCTGAATGAAAAGGGAGAGGGCATCAGCCCGCTGTATACCTGGCAGGACGGGAGAGGCGATCTGTCTGAAGATGGCAAAGCTTCTGTTGTGCAGGAGGTCAGGGACCGTTTCGGTCTGCCGGTCGCTTCCGGATACGGACTGATCACCCACCTGTACCATGTAAGGCATGGCATGGTACCGGACGGAGCCGCCTTCATCTGCACGATCATGGACTATCTGGGCATGCGACTGACCGGCAGGGCGAAACCTCTGACACATACCTCCAATGCAGCCAGTTTTGGCTTCTTTGATGTCAGGAACGGCGTTTATTTTACGGATATTCTCAGGGAATGCGGAATAGATCCCGCGATCCTGCCGGACGTTTCGGGAGATGTTGAAGTGCTTGGAAAATACAGGGGGATACCTGTGGGCATCGCCCTGGGAGACAACCAGGCAAGCTTCCTTGGGGCGGCAGGACTGGAGGACGGTGCCTGGCTGCTTAATGTTGGCACCGGCGGGCAGATCTCGGTTCTGAGTGATGTCTTCTTTGAAGCGCCGGGCATAGAGGCGCGTCCGTATCTTGAAGGGAAATATCTCCTGGCCGGTTCGACGCTTTGCTGCGGCCGTGCCTATGCGATCCTGGAAAAATTCTTCCGTGCCTATGCAAAAGCACTGGGACTCGGGGATCAGGAGCAGTACAGCGTCATGCAGAAGCTCCTGGAAGAGAGCGGACCGGATCCGGATCCGATGAGGGTGGTAACAAAGTTCAGCGGGACGCGTGTCGATCCGGGTGAACGCGGCTGCATCACCAATGTGAGTGAGAATAATTTTACGCCGGCAGGGATGGTCAGGGGCGTTCTGACAGGCATGTCACAGGAACTGCACGACTGGTACGGGATCATTCACGATGGAACGGGCATTCCGGTAAACAGGCTGCTCGGTTCCGGCAACGGCGTGCGGAAAAATGTGCTGCTGCAGGAGATCTTCACAAAGATGTTCGAATGCCCGATCTCGCTTTCACGCTATCAGGAGGAAGCGGCCGGCGGCGCCGCCACATCCTGCCTGTTTGCACGGCAGGCCTGACGGATACCGGGCGGACACGGGCAGGATGGATCAGAGCAGTTCCGGTATCTGATCCAGACGCTCAAGCACGGCGTCGCAAAGATCACGGATCTCCTGAGTCGGTTCATCCAGATCCGGGATCATGATCACCGGACAGCCGGCAGCGCAGGCGGAGCGGACACCGTTGAAACTGTCTTCAACGACCAGGCACTGCTCAGGCGGCAGATTCAGCCGTCCGGCAGCAACAAGAAACATATCAGGCGCGGGTTTTCCGCGCCTGATTTCTTTTTCATCGCCGCACAGACAGAATTCCAGGTCTTTATCGATCCCGCCCAGGCGTGTCAGACGCATGGCGCGGGGACGGTCGGATCCTGTCGCGACACAAAGACGGATTCCCTTTGCTTTCAGAGCGGCAAATGTTTCGTGGAGTCCTTTCTTGATGGGTACACTGGTCAGGGTGTTTTCGGTCGTATAGGCATTGCGGATCTTCCAGGCCTGTTCGATCTCTTCCTCTGTATGGAAATGTGTGCGCATCTTTTCAGTGATGCCGGCATCGTTGTTGCCGCGGAAAGAGTCGATGAGGCTCATCGGCATGGGTTTCCCGAGACCCTTCCCGGCGGCGATCCAGCCGTCGGTGGAGATTCTTTCGGTGTCGAAGAGTGTCCCGTCCATGTCAAATATGATGGCTTTTACCCGGTCGAATCTGTTCATAAAACCTCCGGTGCACGGATATTATTTGTTATCCAGGAACGCGTGAATGTAACGCAGAGCTGCGCCCGTGGGGATGTGATAAGCCGTCATCCGGCTCAGCAGAATAAAATCGTCAGCCTCTTCAAAGGGGCACAGCCTTCGTATTTCCCGATAGAGGAGATCGACATCCTCCTGCGTAAAGAAGGATGCAAGGATACCTCCCAGCATGATGTTGATGTCATTGACCAGATGCAGATCCTTGATCAGCCGGGCCAGATTGAGGAGGAAGGTGTTCCAGCTTTTCTGCCGTGCTTTGTCCCCTGCACGCATCTTCTCAAAGAAATCTTCCGGTTCCTCGTCTCCCAGCAGGGCAGGCATGGAACAGAGGGTATCCCAGCAGCCGCACTGGCCGCAGTAGCATTTTTCCCCGTCTGCGACAGCCTGTATATGTTCGAAGGTCGCGTGATGGCCGTGCCTTCCCGTCTGAATGCGCCGGTTCAGGATCATGGCGCCGCCCAGATGAACGCTCAGTGAAAGGTAGAGAAGATTATCCAGGTCGGGCTCGACCTGAAGCTCGGACAGAGCCGCAGCCGCAGGATCATGCACGAAAGAGCAGGGATAGTCAAGATGTTCCTCAAAGACATCGATCGACAGGCCGGTGTTGCCGAGGATCTCTCCGTAGACAAGCATGCGTCCGTCGGGAGAGACAAGACCCTGCAGCGTGATGCAAATGCCGAGCACCTGATCATGCGTAAAATGCATGGATTTAATAAAAGAAGAGATGTGTCCGCAAAGCTGTGTATAATAGAAAGGTTCATTCGTATAGGGAATGCGGGGGATCAGCGAACCGATCTGTTTTCCGTACAGATCCACGGCGATGATATTGACCCTGGATTTGAGGACCTCCACACCGATGGCGATGCGGTAATCCGGAACGATCGAATAAACGACTGCGCGCCTCCCGACCTGGCCGGCTTCCTGGAAACCGTTCTTCCGGATCAGGCCTTCTGCTTCAAGAGCGGAGAGGTTGCTGGCAACTGTCGGACGGCTCAGGGAAAGCGCCGCACAGATGTCCTGGGAGGACGCCCTTGCGTTCTGGTAAATATAATGGTAGATCTGCTGCCGGTTAGCCAACCGGATCTCTTCCTGCGTAATGCGGTTTTCCATAGCTCTGCCCACCGTATCATATCTGTTGTTGACGATCTGCTTTCTGCACCCGGCCTGCTGCTTCAGACTGCTCTGTGAGGAGCATCACAGAAGGCAAAAGTAACAAAAAACAATTATGTAAACAAGATTTTGTAAATACACTTTACCTTATCAAATCTTTCACAGAAATGGAATTGGAACTTATTACTGAAAATAAAAATGAAAAATTGGTACTTTTTTCGTGTTGACAGTATAACGCATATTGTTTACAATGGTGTCAATTCAGTAAACCGATTTTACATTATTGAGTTGTATGAATTGCCCGGAATATTCCGAAAACAAGGAGGTTTTTTATGGGAATCATTGAAAAAATGCGTCTGGACGGTAAGAAGGGTTTTGTTACCGGCGCGGCAAGAGGCATCGGAAAGTGCACGGCGACTGCTTTTGCCGAGGCAGGTGCGGATGTAGCCATTGTCGACATGGATTATGAAACTGCCGTCGTCACAGCGAAGGAGATCGCGGAAGCCACAGGCCGCAAGACCATTGCCCTGAAATGTGATGTGACCGATGAGGCGCAGGTTCAGGAGATGGTGAACGAGGTCGTGAAGCAGCTTGGCGGACTGGATTTCTGCCATGCCAACGCAGGCATCTGCATCAACGCACCGGCGGAAGAGATGACCTATGCCCAGTGGCTGAAGATCATCAATGTCAACCTGAACAGTGTGTTCCTGACCGACACCATCGCCGGCAAATACATGCTTGCCAATGGCGGCGGCTCCATCATCAATACGGCTTCCATGTCCGGTCATATCGTCAATGTTCCGCAGCCGCAGTGCGCATACAACGCGTCCAAGGCGGGTGTGATGCAGCTGACCAAATCACTGGCAGTCGAGTGGGCCAAGAAGGGTGTTCGCGTCAACTCCATCAGCCCGGGATATATCGGCACGGAACTGGTCCTGGCAGCGCCGCATCTGAAAGCGCTGATCGATCAGTGGAACGCCATGGCTCCCATGGGAAGACTTGGAAAACCGGAAGAACTGATGGGCGTGGTCGTTTACCTTGCAAGTGATGCAGCGACCTTCACCACCGGCTCCGACTTCATCATCGACGGCGCGTTCACGTGCTTCTGATCTGGCGGGTCATATTTCAACCGAATCTGATGTTCCGGGATGGCAAGTGCCGGAGCGTTTGATTAATAAACATTTTCATTCCAACAAAAGGAGGATGTACAAAATGAAGAAACGTATCCTGACAATCCTGATGGCCGGCGTGCTGGCAATCTCCTCAATGGCAATGGTTTCCTTCGCAGAGTCCACCGGCGATACCGAAGGTGTCGAGGCTAACGAAGAATTCTATTCAAAAGCAGATTTCTCCATTCTTGAAGGCAAGAAACTGGGCATCACCATTCAGTCCCTGCAGAATGCTTACTGGGCAGGCGTTATGACCGCTCTCGGCGAGTTCCTGGATGAGCAGAAAGCTGAGTACACCATCGTAGCCTGTGACGACAGCTCCGCTACCCAGATCGGTCAGATCGAGAACTTCATCTCCGCCGGCTGCGACCTGATCATGGTCCATCCGTCAGATGCTGCTGCTGTTGAAGATGTATGCGCAGAAGCACGCGATGCGGGCATCAAGGTGATGTGCTGGGATGACCCGATGGAGAACACCGATGCCAACTGGATCCTGAACAACCACAACCTGGGTGTTGCGATCGGCGAAATGGCCGGTGAGTTCATCAACGAGAAATACGCTGAGGACAACCAGGCAGAAGTTATCGTCATCGGCTATCCGCAGACCAAGATCCTTCTTGAGAGAGAAGAAGGTATCATGGAAGGTCTTGCAAACGTTGCTGACGGCAAGTATGAGATCGTTGCAAACCAGGCCGGCATCATCGCTTCCGATGCTCAGACCGCTGTTGAGACCACTCTGCAGGCTCATCCGGATGCAAAGGTTGTTGCAGGTATCGGCGCAGGCGCTATGATCGGTGCTGACGAAGCTCTGAACATCTACACCAACGGCGAGATCCCCGATGACATGGGCGTGTTCACCACAGACGTGACCAAACAGCAGCTTGAGCAGCTGGCTGACGAGACCTATCCTGCAAAAGGTATCATCGGTTTCGAAGGTTCTGACGAAGACACCGCTCGTTCCTGCGCAGCTATGTATGCGCTGATCCTGGCTGACAACGTTGGCGCACAGAACGTGTTCCGCGGCTTCACCAAGATCACTCCTGAGACTGTTGAAGCAATCCAGGCCGGTATGAAATAATCCATCCGGATGAAATACCGAAGGTATTCGAACTGAGTAATTGAAAGAAAACCGACGTGCGTCCCTTCCCCCGGGGAGGGGGCGCATATCTTGTAGATGAAGGAAAGCCGGCAAGGCCTCGGGAGAAATGAAAAGCCCACCCTTCATCTGCAGCAGCCTCCGGCAAATACAGACATTCATATCCGAAAGGCCGGAAGGAGGCATGAGGGGGAAAGCGATGCGAATCCCCGAAAAATCTAAGATGAGGAGGTCGCAAATGAGCGAAGATTATGTTCTTGAACTGGAACACATCCGGAAAGAATATCCCGGCGTGACGGCTCTTGCGGATGTTACCCTGCAGCTTCGCCGCGGTGAGATCCTGGGACTGATCGGTGAAAACGGAGCCGGAAAATCCACCCTGATCAAATGCTGTTCCGGTGCCGTTATCCCCACTTCCGGCAAAATCAAGATCAACGGCAAGGAGTTTGACCGTATGACTCCGCAGCTGGCTGCGGAAAACGGCATTGCCATCATTTATCAGGAATTCAATAATGTAAAAGAACTCTCCGCTGCTGAGAACCTGTTCCTTGGCCGCCCGATCCGAAAGGGTGTCATGATCGACAAGAGGGCCATGGAGGAAAAAGCGAAGGAAGCCTTTGACCAGCTCAGGATCAAGATCAATCCCAGAGAGCTGGTTAAAAACCTGTCTGTCGGTTATCAGCAGATGATCGAGATCGCGAAAGCGGTTCAGCAGAACGCCCAGGTGCTGATCATGGATGAGCCCAGCGCGCCGCTGACAAACAATGAAGTTGAAAGTATGTTCAAAGTAGTGGAACTGCTGAAAAAGAAAGGCGTTTCCATTATCTATATTTCTCATAGACTGGAAGAGATCTTCCATCTTTCCGACCGGATCGAGGTTATCCGCGACGGTGAGTATGTCGACACGCTGATCACGAAGGAAGCCAATGTTGACCAGCTGATCCGCCTGATGGTCGGCCGTGAGATGACGCAGAAATTCCCGCCCCGCCCGAACTGTGTTGACGAGAGCAAGGTGGTGCTGGAACTTAAGAATGTCTGCGGAAACGGCGACACGAATATGAACCTGAAGGTCCATGCCGGCGAGGTGCTGGGACTGGGCGGCCTGGTCGGTGCCGGCCGTACGGAGCTGGCAGAACTGATCTTCGGTGCCAAGCCGAAGGAATCCGGACAGATTCTCCTGAACGGGAAAGAGATCAATCCGAAATCACCCAGGGAAGCCATTGACCTGGGCATTGCCCTTGTTCACGAAGACAGAAAAGGACATGGCGCTCTGCTGGGCATCTCCATCAAGAACAATATCAACATGCCCATCTACAAGCGCATCTCGACGGCAAGCGTAATCAATTCGGGTATTGAAAAAAGAACAGCAGAGAAATTCCGTGAGGAGATCCAGATCAAGTGCCCGACCATCAACCAGCTGGTCAAGAACCTCTCAGGCGGCAACCAGCAGAAGGTTATTCTCGGAAAATGGCTGGCAGCCGATTCCCAGCTGATCATTTTCGATGAGCCGACCCGCGGTATTGACGTAGGTGCCAAGTTTGAAATTTACAAACTGATCAATGACCTGGTCCAGCAGGGGCGCGCAGTGCTGATGATCTCATCGGAAATGGAAGAGCTGATCGGCATGTCCGACAGGATCATTGTACTGGCTGAAGGCGTGATGACCGGTGAACTGGAAAAGGACGAGTTTAACGCTGATACGATTATGACCTATGCATCGGCGGTCGCGGATCGGAAGGAGGATTAATAAAGTGGAGAACAATGTAAATGTAAAGAATCTGGTCAGGACAAATGCCATCTGGCTTGTCTTCATCATTGAGGTCATCTTCTTTGCCATAGCCAGCGGCGGCACATTCATTTCAGGCAGCAATATGGTCAACATCATGCGTCAGGTTTCCTACTATGGTATCGCGTCCGTCGGTATGACGTTCGTGATCCTGATCGCAGGCATCGATCTGAGTATCGGTTCCATCATCACGCTGGTCAACATGCTCTGCGCGTTCATGATGGTCAACATGGGCTGGAACATGTGGATCGCCATTCTGATCTCCATGATCGCCGGCGTCCTGATCGGCCTGCTGAACGGTTTCATGGTTTCTACCATCGGTATGCCTGCCCTGATCGCGACCTTCGCTTCTCAGACGGTGTTTGAAGGTATCGCCTTCCTGATCACCAACGGCCGTCCGATTTCCGGTTTCACCAAAACGTATCCGGCAATCAACCTGTTCGCCCGCTGGACCATCGGCCCCATTCCGATCTGCGCGATCATCATGGCAGCCTGCTTCGCGATCGGCAGTTTCATTCTGAACAAGTCCTACTTCGGTCGTTATTTCTACGCAATCGGCGGAAACGAAGAGGCTGCGGAACTTTCCGGTATCCGTGTCAGCAAGATGAAATATCTCATCTATGCGCTGTCCGGACTGTTTGCTTCCCTGGCCGGTATCGTGCTTCTTTCCCGTTCCGGTTCCGCACAGACCACAGTTGGTAAGGGACTTGAATTCGACGTCATCACCTGCGTAGTTCTGGGCGGCGTTTCCGTCAGCGGCGGTATCGGCCGGATCTCCGGCGTTGTGGCCGGCGTGCTGATCATCGGCTCCCTGACCAACGGCATGATCCTGATGAACGTTTCCGAGTACACCCAGATGGTCGTCAAGGGTCTCGTCCTTGCGGTCGCTGTCGGTATCGACTGCCTGACCAACAAGAGCAAAGCTTCATAATAACAGGTGTCTGAAGGAAAGTTTACGGATAACTGATTTTTACCTGCCTGCTGCCGGAAGGCAGAGGCAGGTTTTTATCGTAGAGGAGCTTTAAGTCCGCCTGCGGCCTTTGTTCCGGCGTGCAGTGATGACTAAAGCATGTATTTACGGATTGGGAGAATCGTATCATGGAACTGACGTATAAAGGATTACAGGCCCGGGAAGAGTGGGAGAAGGCCGGTGTGGAGCTGCCGCCCTATGATGTGGAGGCGGTTGCGCGAAAAGGCCGGGAAACACCTGTGTGGGTGCACTTCGGAATCGGTAATATTTTCAGGATTTTTGTCGGCAGCATCGCGGATAAGCTGATCCGGGACGGTGCGCTGGATGCAGGCCTGACCTGCGTGGAAACATTTGACTATGAGGTCGTGGACCGGATCTACACGCCTTTTGACAATCTGGTCCTCGGCGTATGGCTTTACGGTGACGGCAGAGTCGGAAAAAGGGTGCTAGGAACCATGGCTGAGAGCATAAAGGCCTGCTCAAAAGATGAGGCAGCCTGGAGCCGGCTGAAAGAGGTCTTTACAAGCCCGAGTCTGCAGATGGTCTCCTTTACCATTACGGAAAAAGGGTATGCACTTCGCGGCGCGGACGGCTCCATATTCGGGTATGTGAAGGCGGATATGGAAAACGGCCCCGAACAGGTGACCGGTGCCATGGGTGTGGTGACAGCCATGCTGTATGCAAGGTACCGGGCCGGGCAGCTGCCGCTGGCGCTGGTCAGCATGGACAATGTATCCAAAAACGGGCAGAAGCTTCATGATTCCGTTCTGGAGATGGCAAAGGTCTGGGCAGAAAAAGGTTTCGTGGAAGCAGGGTTTATTGATTATCTCAGCGACGAGAGCAAAGTGACCTTCCCCTGGAGCATGATCGACAAGATCACCCCGCGCCCGAGCGAGCAGATCGCGGATGATCTGGAAAAGAGCGGGATCGCGAACATGCAGCCGATCACCACTGCCCGCCATACGTTCATCGCACCCTTTGTCAATGCGGAAGAACCGCAGTATCTGGTGGTGGAGGACAAATTCCCGAACGGCAGGCCGGCTCTGGAAAAGGCAGGCGTTTACATGGCAGATCAGGACACCGTGATCAAAGCAGAGCGCATGAAGCTTACGGTCTGCCTGAATCCCATCCATACCGCCATGGGGCCTTATGACGTCATGCTGGGATATGAACTGTTCGCGGATGGCATGTCGGATCCGGAGCTCGCGAAGCTGGCCAACCGGGTGGGATATCAGGAAGGCCTTCCGGTGGTTCCGGATCCGGGGATCATCTCCCCGAAGGCTTTCATTGACGAAGTCGTATATGAGCGCTTTCCCAACAAATACCTGGGTGATACCAGCCAGCGCATCTGCACGGACATTTCCATGGGCGTGCCTTTCCGTTTCGGCGAGACGATCAAGGCTTATGTAGAGCGGGATGGCAGCGCAGAAAAACTGATCGGCATCCCTGTTGCCATCGCCGGCTGGCTGCGTTATCTGCTGGCTGTGGATGACGAAGGAAACGCCTATT
>JAGCAV010000231.1 GCA_017652545.1 Lachnospiraceae bacterium | reverse complement strand
TCATTAGGGGAATAACACATGAAGAAAGAAAAAGAATTTTCAATTCCGCTGATGGCCTTTACGTTCTTTTTTGCCGTTGCCTTTTATCTTCTGTTAATAGGATTTCATTACTGGCATTGGCATGCGAACGATAAGGACTGAATACGAATGATCGGGGCTAAATACGACCGATCAGGACTCAGGGAATGAAAAAGGGAGGGCATCATCTGCCCTCCCTTACATATTGTAAATAAGCCACACTCTCATCGACCCGGCTGCTCTGTTCCAGGATTCCCGCATAGACCGGTCCGTCAAAACCGGCTCCCTGAAAGAGCGGGATGCCTGTCATGTCTATCCCCAGCCCGTTCGGGGTCAGCGCCGATTCCCCTCCGCCGCTCTCCCAGTCTGCCAGCCCCTTCAGATCCAGCAGCGCTTCGTTCGCGCAAAAGAGATCAAATGCTTCCTGATTCATGAAGACCACATCCAGCTGGTCAGCCGCAATGCTTGCCAGGAGTTTGACCTGGGTTACGTTCGCGACCGGACTCATCCAGCTGTTCGGATCATCGGAGATAAACCCAAGATCCGTAAACGAGACCCTGTCCCTTTTGCCGAAGCCCAAAGCCGGATCCGATGTGTATTCATCCGTCAGCGCCCTGCTCTGTTCTTCGGAAAGCACCAGGTTGACGCTGCCCGCATACAGGATCTCATTTGTCCGGGTGGCCCACTGCACGATCAGATATCCGATAAAGTACAGGATCACCACCCCTATGATGATGGGGATCTTGTAGTACGTCCAGATATAGGATGCCCTGTCGCCGGGGCTCATGCTTTTCCAGTCGGGTCTGTAATTCAGTTTCTCCGGATCAGGATCAAAAAAAGCCTTCAAACCCTTCATGCTCATGGATTACCCCTGCAGTCCCCTGGCCTGACGGTCCATGTCCTCCACGACAATGTCATAGATCTCGCCGAGAGACCGGCCGTACTCAAGGATCTTCCACGGTTCATTGGTATGGAAGTGGATCTTGATCAGTTCCTCATCACCCACCGCCAGCAGGCAGTCACCTTCAAAGTGCTCCGTGATATATTCTGTGATCTCGTCTTCGTCCAGGTCTTCTCCTTCGATCAGAAGCTGTGTATCATATCTGAATTCAAGCATGTCTGTTTTCTCCTCCATTGTTTTAACATATTCCGGATCATCACCGCACAACCCGGATCCGCTCACCGGTCAGGTCTTCCATGCCGCTGATCCCGAAACCGGCCTTCCCGGCCTGCGCCAGCAGGACCGCGCTTTCCGGCGGAATCCGTTCCCCGGGTATGACCAGCGGCATTCCCGGCGGATACAGATAGGCAAAATCCGCGCTGATCCGCCCGGCACTCTCCTCCAGGAGAACGCTCTGCGTTTCGGCGTCCCAGGCGGTATGGATGGGAAGCTCGCCCACCGCGCTGCAGCTGAAGATCTTCGCCATCTGTGCCTGCAGCTGCTGCGCATTCAGAGATGGTGTGCTCTGAGCACGCTGCATATCCTGCATGTCTCCTGCCGCCGCATCGATCCTCGCGAGCGCTTCACCAAGGCGCCTGAAGCCATCGGCATCATCCCCGGCACCGACCAGGCACAGCACGTACCCGGGCAGTTCCATCTCCGTTTCTATGTGGAACTGTTCCCTAAGAATATCACAGATCGCCCGGCCTGACAATCGCTCCCCGCCGCTGATCAGGATCCGGGTCGGATCATCTGTGGGCAGGAGCCTGATCGTATGCAGCGCTTTCATCGCTTCACGAAAGTCCCCGACGCAGGACAGCACCCGGTCATATATGGCCTCCCCATGCTCATTCATCATTTTCACGCACTCATCCATGCCGGCCATCAGCACATAGCTGGGTGAGCTGGTCTGATAGACGGCAAGAAAGCGGCGAAGGGTTCCGGGTCTGATCAGATCCCCGCCAAGAAGCAGCAGGCCTGTCTGCGTCAGCGACGGAAGTGTCTTGTGCAG
>JAGCAV010000230.1 GCA_017652545.1 Lachnospiraceae bacterium | reverse complement strand
CTGACGGGAGTCATTAAGTGGATCGCCCGGGCAATGATCCGCGGTACTCCCACCTGATCCGGAAGGCAAGCAGGAATGTGATCAGATTGATCAGCAGAGTGTATGCCGGATCCAGGTACGCGATCGGATCGGAGCCCGCCTTCAGTAAAGCAAACACAGCTGCCAGGGTACTGATTCCCGAGAGAATGAGCGTCAGCAGCAGTTTTTGGGGGCGTGTCGATTTACGGCGGCAGCTCCGGCCGACAAACAGCTCGATCGCAGCCTGGGCGAAAAGCAGGGTCAGTATGCTCATCCCGGCCACCCAGGGGTCATACTGCTCCAGATAAGCGAAATCGATGCTGTTCCTGGCCTGAACAGCTTCCCAGAGCTTTACAGGTCCGAGTGTTCCCAGAAGGGCAACTATCAGCAGCAGTAAGATTCCGAGTATGTAATGGAAGATTCCCAGAAAACGCATGCCTTTCTGCGCACCGGATAATGATACGGTTCTTATCTTTCGTGAAAACGGTCTGTCTGCCAATGATCAACCTCTTCTTATCTCAATTTATGCGGCGTCGTCCGCCGCTCCCGACATGGCTCCGTCCGGAATGAATGTTTCCATTCAGAGTATACCTGAACAGCATTCTTATTGCAACAAAGCACCCGTCTGAATCATCCGGTCCGTCATCAGCGTCTGAACAGCTGCGGCGGTCTGAAAATATCATCATTTTTCAATGGAAATAACGGGCAGAATGTGTCAGAATAGATCGAATATAATAAGCATTACCGGACTGTAAAGAAGGAGGAATTGCCTTGATTGATGTACAGAACTTTACCAAAAAGTACGGCGAACGCGAAGTGGTGAAGAATATCTCATTTACCGCCAGGGACGGAGCCATTACCGGGTTTATCGGACATAACGGCGCGGGAAAATCCACTACGATCAAAGCCATCACCGGTGTGATCAAACCGACTGGCGGGTCGATCATGATCAACGGGATCGATGTCGTAAAAGACGCGCAGAAAGCCAAGTATCAGTTCGGGTATGTGTCCGACAACCCCGACCACTTTTTGAGACTGAACGGTATTGAATACCTGAATTTCATAGCGGATGTATATGACATGCCCGTGGAAGGCAGGGCAGAATTTATCGAGAACTATGCGAAGCGGTTTGAGATCTTTGATGCGCTGGGCAACAGAATCCTTTCCTATTCGCATGGCATGCGCCAGAAGATCATGATCATGGGGGCCCTGATCCATGATCCTTCAGTCTGGATACTGGACGAACCAATGACCGGTCTTGATCCGCAGTCGGCATTTGAATTGAAAAAGATGATGCGTGAGCATGCCGAAAAAGGCAAATCCGTATTTTTTTCAACACATGTACTCGAGGTTGCGGAAAAGCTGTGCGATGAGATCTGTATCATCAGGAACGGAGAGCTGTTATATACCGGCACGCTGGATGACCTGAAGGCAACCCATAAGTCGCAGGCATCTCTGGAAAATATTTTCCTTGAACTGACAGATACAACCGGGGAAAGATGATGAATACAAAAACAACAGGAGATTTTTCAAAAGTCAGGAAGCTGATTACAGTTCTGAAAAAGTGTAATGGAAAAACGGTCATCGGCGAAAGCAGTACAGGCGTTTCGTCCAAAGCGGCGAAGATCCTGGCATATGGCGGCCTGCTGGCCCTGACCATTGCGCTGTTTCTGGGAGCGTATTTTATTCAGCCGGTTACCGGCGGAATCATCACGCTCAAAAACCTGACACTGGCGCTGATGATGATTCTTCTGATTATGAGCTTTGTGATCTCGATCAAAGACATTGTGACGGTGCTGTATACGGCTGATGATCTGGAGCAGCTTTTACCGATGCCCTTTTCCGCAGACCAGATCGTGATGGCAAAGCTTGTCGTCGCTTCTGCATTTCCTGTGATCGTAAGCCTTGTTGTTCTGAATACGCTCTGTCTGGGATACGGCATCCGCGGTGGGGCCGGTGTGCCTTTCATGATCGGAATAGTCCTTTCAAGCGTATTGATTCCTGTCACAGGCATTTCCGCCGCTGCGCTGCTGGTCGTGATCGTTTTCCGGCTGTTCGGTTTTGTCCGCAATCGCGATTTCACTGTGGCGCTTGGCGCCATATTTACGTTTGGACTCAGCGTCGCATATATGTATATCAGCAGCAGACTGCGCAGCGGGGAATCCGGTGAGGCAGCGAACGCCGCCTTCAACGCGTTCTTGGCTGTTTCCCGGGCATTTCCGAACATTTCTTTTATGAACGGGTTCATGTTTGAGGGAAGCATTTCCGGGCTGCTGATCAGCCTGGCTGTTACGGCTGTCGTTTTCATGCTGGCCCTGATCGCGGTCAGGGCTTTCTACCTCAGTACCGCGCTATCCATGCAGAATACCGGGATCAGAAAGAAGGCTGTATCAAAAGAAACGCTTCGAAGCGGAAAAAAGAACAGCGCCCTGAAGGCGCTGACCGTGTATGAGGCAAAGAGTTCCCGGAGAAATCCCGCTTACATGATCTATGGATTTGCCATGAGCTTCCTGTGGCCGGTCCTTTTCGCCCTGCCGTTTGTTTTTGACAGGGACAGCGTATTGACAAGGATCTCGTTTCCGCTGGACACCCTGCCGGCACTGGTGTGTTTTATGTCCTTTGCGGTGACAGCGTCGTGCTTTTCCTGCGGTTTCAATATTCTGCCGGGATCCGCATTCTCGCGCGAAGGCAGCACCTTCAGCTCGATCCGGGCCCTGCCGGTGGACTTCAGAGACTACTATCGGAGCAAACGCAATTTTTCCATGCTGATCTGCTGCCTGGGAAGCGTTCTTTATGTGGCCATTCTCGGGATCGTCTGTGTTGCGGCAGGTTTCATTCCCGCCGGAAGCAGCTGGACGGTTGTTCCGGGCATCCTTGTCAGCTTTCTTCTTAATCTGACATTTGTCAATCTCCTGCTCCTGAAAAATTCCGGACATCCGCGTTTTGACTGGGACAGTGAGACGGAACTCTCCAGAAAACTAGGTGCGGTAAATCTGATCATCATTGTGATCGGCGTGCTCATGCTGGTCGTCTTTCTGGCCTCGCTGGCCATGGCGCCGATGCTCACCGGTCCTGCGATCGGAAGGATCATCCTGATCATATGCTCATCAGCTGCAGGGGTCATCCTTGTCCTTGCTCTTGCGGTCAACCGCTTCGCTGTCGGAAAAGCTGCAGGGAACCTGATGAAACTCGAATAAGTACCCGGTTTCATCCGATTTACAGATCAATGAGACAGACCTCGGATCAACCTTTTACCTTGTTTTTTTTACACTTATGCTTTAAAATAAAACGCTAAGTTAAATAACTGCCTGGTATCTCTTCGATGATAAAATCATTGTATGAATCAGGCTTGAGACAGGAGGAGTTCAATATGCTTTTTCAGGAACTTGGCAAACTGAAGAGGAGCATGATCATGACATCCGTCATTATGATGGCTGTCGGAATTCTTATGCTGATCTGTCCGGAACAGTATGTGGGGCTGCTGGTGGCGGCCGCCGGATATGGTCTTCTGGTTTTTGCCACGATTAAGGGACTGGAGTTTTTCTCCAGCAAGAAAGTACTGATCAATTATGTCTATCTCACGGGTGCCATGCTGATCGGCATTCTGGGTATGGCGACATTGTTTTACCGCAACAATGTCCTGCAGGTGCTGGGACTGCTGTTTGGCATTTTCCTGCTGCTGGAGGGAATCAACGAGCTGTTCAACACCTGGAGGTATGCCCGACGCGCCCAGCGCCGCGGGTGGTGGTTCCTGGTTCTGCTTTCAGTTCTTCTGATCGTTTCCGGCCTTATCATTCTCACAAATCCCTGGTGGGATACGCCGAGCTCTCTGATGAAGGTGATCGGAGCGATGATGCTGTTTTCTTCAGCGGTCGGCATCATCCATGTCATCCTGATCTGGCCGTTTAAAAACATGTAAGAGGAGGGGATGGATATGTCTAAAAAGTCAGGAAAAAAGAAGAATACGTCCTCGCTTCAGGAACGAAAAGAGATGCTGAAGGATCTGGATGCCAAGATGGACGAACTGAAACAGTCCACAGCCGAGATGAGCGAGAACATGAAGCAGCTGCTTCAGAACGATATCAAGGAACTGAAGAAACACCAGAAGGGGCGTTCAGCTGAGATCTTCGGTGTATTCGCGAAGCACAATTTTTACGCGAACGGACTGACACCGGAAGAGCTTCGCTCTACACTGGAGGATCTCGGACCTACTTATGTAAAGATCGGCCAGATCATGTCCAGCCGTGTGGACCTGCTCCCGGAGGAGTATTGCAAAGAGCTGGAGAAGCTGCGCCAGAACGTACAGGAACTGGATCCTGCGCTGGCCAGGGCGGTCATCGAACAGGAGACCGGCAAAAAGATCGATGAGATCTACAGCGAGTTCCGGGACAAACCGCTCGGTTCCGCCTCCATCGGACAGGCGCACTATGCCGTGCTCAAGGACGGGACCCCTGTTGTCACGAAGGTGCAGCGCCCGCTG
>JAGCAV010000229.1 GCA_017652545.1 Lachnospiraceae bacterium | reverse complement strand
TTCATCGGGAAGCATGCGCTGGCTGTAACAGGCCTGTGGGGGCACTGTGAGGCCTGACTGGAGCGGATCAGGGAAATGGGCGTTGTCACCGCCTTTGACTGTGCCGACAGGCCGGAGGATCCCGTTGCTCTGACGGCAGCGGGCAGTGTGGACATCCTGTTCTTTTCCGATGACAGTTCCGGAAAGCTGGGGCTTCAGGAGAAGATGCGGTCATTGTGGGAGAAGGGACCTGCCGGAAACAAAGCGGGAAGCGGGGAAGAAAAACGTCATCTTGTGATCGCGACCAGAGGCGCAAGGGGAAGCCTGGCATATGACGGCCGGGAATATTATTCCTGCGGCATTGTCCCCTGTGACGTCGTGGATACCATGGGGGCCGGTGACAGCTATATTGCCGGTTTTCTTGCCGCTTTTCTTCGGGAAGAGGAGATTTTTGGATGCATGATGGCAGGCGCCGCCTGCAGCGCGGTGACGCTGGGATACAAAGGTGCATGGTGAGATGATGAAACTCGGAATGTTTACCTGCGGGTATCAGAGAACATCCCTGAAAAAGGCCTTCGCGGACGCGAAGGCCTTTGGCTATGATTATGTGGAGCTGTGGGGAGGCAGACCCCACGCCTACGGACCGGATCTGATCCGGAAGGATTCAGGCTTGCTTTCCTGTATCCGTGACCTGATACAGGCATATGAGATGCCGGTCAGGATCTACACGCCCGAGCACAATGCCTACCCCTTCAACTATATGCTCGGGGATGAGCATGCCTGGGAGGACAGCATGAATTACCTCAGATGCTGTATGGAGGCCGGCAGACTTCTGGGGGCAGAGACGATGCTGGTCAGCATCGGCCACGGGGGAGACGTGCCTGTGGCTGAGCGCCGCAGGCGGCTTGTAAAAAGTCTGGAAGTGCTCTCATCGTCAGCGCGGGATTTTGAAATCAGCCTGCTGGTGGAGACGCTGACCAGATATGAATCAAACACATGCACCTCACTGGAAGAGCTGGTCCAGCTGCTGGATGAACTGGACCGGGATAACCTTCTCGGGATGTGTGACCTGGCGGTCCCTTTCACCAACGGCGAGGACCCGGCTGATTATGTGCGGCGTCTCGGGCGGAGAATGGGGCACCTTCATCTGACCGACAATGACGGTGTCAGCGATATACATCTCATCCCCGGAGAGGGAAAGATCCCTTTCCGTGAAACGCTCAGGCATATACGCGAAGCCGGATATGACGGCACAGCGACGATCGAGCTGGTCACAAATTATCTGGATGCACCGGCAGAAGCCGCCGAAAAGGCGATCAGGGCAGTGAGGGAGGCGATCAGGGACGAACCTTAATCTTCCAGGAAATCCAGGATGGTATCCTGGAATTCATGATAATACGGTTCTTCCAGGAACAGGGCATGAGAAGCGCCCGGGATTTCCTTAAGTTCCGATCCTTCCGGAAGATAGTCTAAAACGGTATCCACCAGATCATAGTTCAGATAGGGATCCTGATCACCGCAGATCACGAGTGTCGGCGCTTCAATTGCCTCAAGGTCGATCAGCTTTTCAGATTCATCCACGCAGAGATCACGACGGCCGCCATTCGGGCTGTAATCCCGGTCATAGTGCCAGCAGCTGGAACAGTACAATTCTATGATGACAGGGTCCGTGACAGAAAGGTCAAAATCCCCATCCTCTTCTTTCTGGAAATCGTCAGCCGCGTGCTCCCAGGTATTATAGTGGAAATCATCTGTGACTTCAAAAGCACCCAGCCCGCTCAGAATAGGAGCGTAGAGGATCAGGCGATCCACGTGCTCCGGGTATTTTGCCGCGAAGCGGCTGCTGGTAACCGTTCCCCAGCTCCATCCGAGCACATCCACCGTATCTTCGCCTGTTTCTTCGACGATCTTCTCTACAGCGGCCTGAATATCCTCTGCGGCATAATCCGAGTCAGGGGTAAATCCGTCCTCCACTTCTCCGGAACGTCCATATCCGGCCACATCGACTCTCCAGACAGCATACCCTTCCCTGGCAAGCAGCCGGACCAGGCTGTAATCTTCGTAATCTATATCGAACTCATGAGACGAATATGTCAGTCCATGGACAAGCAGGATGTTGTCGACGGGTTCGGCATCCGCCAGAGTAACACGGTCCAGGTGAAGGTCGATGCCTTCTCTTTCGAGAGGAATCTCTTCATAGACATAGAAGGTTTCTTCTTCAGCAGGCAGTGCCTGCGCACAGCTTACAACAGGAATGGCCAATATGGCGAGAACGGCCAGCAGTGAGAGCAGATGTACCCTTTTCTTCATGTGAAACTCCTTTCATTTACAAAACCTACTTAACAGGTATGAATAATATGGATACACTAACATGCTACATTACACAGATAAATTTGTCAAGCAGTCTTATAACCTGTTTCCTGTGATATGCAGCGATCCGGTTCTGAGTTCATATTTGTCACTTGTTCCGAAATCCCGATTGACTGTAAGGGAGCAGGCGGGTTATTCTTATCTTTGGGGTCAGACCCCATTACAAAAATATTAACTGCTTAACAAATTCGTAAAGGGGTCAGACCCCAAAGAGGAGCAGGCGGGTTATTCTAAGGTAAAATCAGGGTCAGGTCCGTGATGGAGATGAAACACTGATAAAGAAATGCAGCAGCGCAGGTACATGCTGAAACTGAATTTGAATGGCCGGAGGTTGATGATGGACAGCAGCGGCTTTATCACAAAGTCCAGGTTTTGCGAGATAACAGGCATATCACAGGAAACTCTGCGATATTATGTAAAGAATGATGTTGTGAAGCCGGTACGTGACCGGAACAACAATTATCAGCTGTATTCTTTAGGGGACGCGGCACGGCTGATCGATATCCGCATGCTCCGCAGCCTTGATTACAGTGTCTCGGAAATATCGGATATCCTGGATGCCCGGAATGACTATGCTGCTTATCGAAAGTGGAGAGACAGCACCAGAGAAAAGCTTGTGCAGGAAGTGGCATCTTTACAGAATAAGATCGCTCTTCTGGACAGACAGACAGATTTCTTTGACAGTGAGCAGATCTATGGTCCTAGAATTGCGCGTTTTTCCGAAATATACGGGGTGACGGCAGACAGAGATACCAGTCCCGGAAAAAAGGATCTCATTAAAAAACTGCAGGAAATGCTTCCCCTTTCCAATATTATGCAGCGGATCTCCAGAAAATCCGGTGAGCGGCAGCTCGGGTTCTGTGTTTCCGGTGCCGGGCTGAACCTGCTCAGCAGTGAAGAGCTGGGACTGATGGAGAGATTTGGGACAACCAGAATCCTGTCTTACAAAAGAATAACCGATATCGATGCGATGTCTGCTGATGATTTTCAGGATGTTTTTTCCTATGCAGAAAAGCATGCCTATCCGATCGTCAGCGATCTGATCTGCATTATCCTGTTTACTTTTACGGAGAACGGGAAAATCGGCGCCGGGGTGATCGGCGGCGTCGTGGTAGAAGAGTGATCTCTTCCCGGTCTGTTAACGTGATCCTGTATCAGATACGAAAATGTTTTCCACATTTGTTATATGTTATTGCCAACCGTGTTCCCGGGACATGGTTGGCTTCTTTTTTGCAGGCATTTTCCTTTTGAAAGTCGAAAAACGATGAAACACTATGTATTTAGAGAACAGAATCCTGATCATTAACAGGGCAAAAACAGGTGTGTTAAGTAAATCTGTTGAATAAAAACGCTTGACCGTGTCCCCGATGCATCCCTTACCATCTCCTTAACCACATGAAGCGTATGACACTATATCAGAAGGAGGAAGTAAAATGCATCGTAAATTGACACTCAGTATGGCTTTGCTGATCGCTTTTGGCATGACCGGAACAGCTCTGGCAGGTTCCTATACAGATGGTTCCTTTACCGGCAGCGCGCAGGGGTTTGGAGGAGACGTGACAGTAGAAATCACTGTCGAGAACGGCGAAGTCGTCAATACTGAAATTATCGGCGACAGCGAGACACCGGAAGTCGGTGGGGCGGCACTCGAGGAACTGGCTCAGCAGATTACAGATGCCCAGTCATCTGAAATTCAGGGTGTGAGCGGCGCTACCTTGACATCAGGTGCTGTAAAAGAGGCAGCTGCTCAGGCTTTTTCCGCGGCTTTGGAAGGCGGTGAAACAGCGGCAGCAGAAACAGATGCTGACGAAGAAACGTCTCTGACACCCGGAACATACACAGCAAGCGCATCCGGTTATCAGGGAGGGGTGACGGTAGAAGTCACGGTTGATGAGACTTCGATCACTGACATTACCATCAGCGAACTGACCGATCATCCCGATACGGTTGCAGGACTGGCTGCAGAAAAGATACCGGCGGATATTCTTGAGAATCAGTCCGTCAATGTTGATTCTGTCACAGGTGCTACATTTACCTCCATGGCGATCAAAAAAGCTGTCACGGACTGCCTGGAGCAGGCAGGCGGCGCATCTATGTTCAAAACGGAAGTGCCGGAAGAAGCAGCTGAAACGATGGAAGACGAGAATGTGGATATACTTGTGATCGGTGCCGGCGGAGCGGGCTTTCTTGCAGCTGCAGGCGCAGCGACCTATACAGACGGATCTTCCACAGGACTGAATGTCATGGTCATTGACTCTCTCGCCTACCTTGGAGGATCTACCGGTGTAGCCGGCGGCGGCTTCGTAAGCTACTCTACGCTGGTCGATACACAGCAGGAAGACTGGACAGACACTGCTTTTGAGCAGGAGATGGAACTGCTGCAGGCATTTAACGAAAACGAAGTGGATGCCGCGCTGCTGCGCAGTCTGATCGAGCATGATGAGGATCTTATCAAATATCTGTCTTCATTTGATCTGACTCTGACACCGCTTCCCGGCATGGGCTACATTTTTATTGATGAAAATACCTTTATGGACCATGATCACTGGACGGGCCAGAACCTGACGAAGGCGGAGACCGCTTTCTTTGATCAGACCGACAATATTGAGTACAGGCTGGAAACCACCGCCACCGGACTTCTCTATGATGAGAACGGCGAGATCTGCGGGGCATCAGTCACGCACAACGGCTCTGACTACAATATCTATGCATCAAAAGTCATCCTCTGTACAGGCGGCTTTTCACAGAACAGTGAGATGGTGGAGAAATACGCGCCGAACTATGTCGGAGCTATCCCCTTCGGAGCAAAGACCGATCAGGGTGCCGGCTTTGAGATGGCTCTTGAGGCGGGGGCACAGTCTGTAGGAGATTCCCTGCTGCTGTATGAAGGTGTCGACAATGTTGAGGGAATGTGGGATGACTTCTCCGGAATCTTCCACTATGGCGCAGGCATTTCCATGGACGTTAACCTGGATGGCAAACGGTTCATCGATGAATCCGCAAGCGGAAACGTAGAGGCTGCCCTCACCATTGCACAGCCTGAACATATGGCCTGGGGCATAGTCGATGGTGACAACGCAGATGTGGCTGCCCTGGAAACATCTGCATCCGGATATGTGGTAAAGGCAGATACGATCAGTGATCTTTGTGCGCTTACAGGCATCAATGAAGAAAACCTGACGGAGACCATCGCTGCATACAACCAGGCGATCAATGATGGGGAAGATCCGGCGTTTGGTACTGCCCCTGAATTCATGGATGCAATCGAAACCGCTCCTTATTATGCGTTTGAAATCCATCCGATTGCACTTTCCTCACTGGTGGGTGTGAAAACAAACGACAAGTGTGAGATCGTAAATGAAAACGGCGATGCCATTCCGAATCTTTACGGCGCCGGCGATGTCATCTTCGGAGGAAACCTTCTGACCTACTATGTGGGAGGCAGAGGCATCGGAACCGCGCTTCATTCCGGTCTCATCGCGGGTACACAGGCAAGAGATGAACTGCTTGGCTGAGCAGGATGAATGGGTCAGACTATTTTATGCCATAACCGATTGTGTTTTACAAGCAGATTAACTGTGTTATACTGGGGTCAGACCCCTTTACAGAAATATTAACTGCTTAACAAATTCGTAAAGGGGTCTGACCCCAAAGAGGAGAGAACAAAAGAGATGGCAGATTTGGGATCATCGCCGATTCAGGAATCATATATTGATGAGGACATGCAGGCTGTTTTGTTCCAGATCATGAATCTGGGCGAACTGCTGCTGGAGAGCGGTGCGGAGGTTCACCGGGTGGAGGATACCATCCGGCGTCTTTGCCGTGCCTATGGTTTTGGGCGCACCGATGTTTTCACGATCACCTCCAGCATTGTGGTGACGGCCGTGACGCAGGATGGCCTGCCCATCACGCAGACCAGGCGGATCTACAGCATCAGCACCAACCTGGAGCAGATCGACCGCCTGAATTCGCTGTCCAGAAGGCTGTGTAAAACGCCTGTCCCGCTGGATCAGCTGAAGACGGAGATCGCGGCCGCCGGAGAGAAAAAGACGCCCAATCCGGTTCTGACCTGCCTGACCTATGCAGGGGTCTCGGCGGCGTTCAGCGTTTTCTTCGGAGGGAGCGGTCTGGATCCGCTGGCAGCGGCACTTTCCGGAATGCTGCTTTATCTGCTGGTGTCAACCAGCAGGCATATGCATATGAACGGCCTGTTCCAGCAGATGGTCTGCAGCGCGCTGACCGGCGTCGCGGTGATGCTGCTGTGCCGGATCGGCATCGGAGCGCATCCGGATAAGATTATGATCGGGAATATCATGCTGGTGATCCCCGGTCTGCAGCTGACCACATCACTGCGGGACATGCTGAACGGGGACATTATTACGGGCGGGCTCAATCTGGTCGAGGCGGTCCTGAAAGCGACGGCGGTGGCCGCCGGCTTTGCCCTGCCCTGGGCGTACATTCATTTTGTCTGAAGGGAGACCTCGAAATGACGGTATTGGGAATGAAGGATCTGATACAGATCCTGATGGGAACGCTTGGAGCGGTCGGTTTTGCCCTGCTGTTCGGGATCAGGGGACTTAAGCTTCTGCCGGAGGCTGTCGGCGCGGCCCTGGGCTGGGGGCTGTTTCTGATTCTGCGGGCTGGCGGGTTTTCGCTGTTTACCGCCCTGCTGTTCGCCAGTGCCGGGACAGCGGTGCTGAGTGAAATCCTGGCAAGATGCCTGCGTACGCCGGTCATTTTTCTGCTGGTGCCGATGCTCATTCCGATGATCCCCGGCGGAGACCTCTACTATACCATGTCCTATCTGATCCGCGGCGATTATGCCTCATTCGGCCAGTATGCCACGCTGGTCCTGATCCAGGCCTGCGCCATTGCGACCGGGATCCTGGCGGTGTCATACCTGGCCGGGCTGATCTTTCATGTGAGCCGGGGAGAGTGAGGCATGAATCCGATCCCATATAATAACAAGTGATCCGTCATGCCTCTCATCCGGCAACGCTTTGTTTTACACCATCAGCTGATAGATTTTTGTGCAGTCACTCTCTTCCAGTCTGACAAAACCGGTGAGATAACCCTGCCTGCCGTTTCCGTGGCAAAGTGAAGCAACCATCTTCGGAATATCCTCTTCTTTAGCACCCAATTCCCCGAAGTTTCCGGGCATTCCGATGCTCTTCAGGAAACGGCGGAACGCCTCAATGCCGGCTTTCGCCGTCACTTCAGGATGCGCAAAATCCATCTGGCAGCCCCAGACCCGGACCGCGACCTGCGCAAACCGCATGACATCATGTTCCATGACATATGTAAATACAGCAGGCATGGTCACTGCCAGGCCGGCACCGTGCGCGCAGTCGTACAGGGCGGAAAGTTCATGCTCAATATCATGACTTGTCCAGTCCTGGGAACGCCCGACGCCTACCGAATTGTTGTGCGCCATCATTCCGGCCCACATGATATTTGCGCGGGCATCATAGTTATCCGGATTTGAGATCACACGGGGGCCTTCGTGAATCATTGTGATCAGAAGCGCCTCGATCAGACGGTCCGTCACCTCAACCTCTTTCGTGTTTGTCAGATAGCGCTCATACAGATGAGCCATGATATCCGTAATGCCGCATGCGCTCTGGTAGGGTGGAAGCGTCTGCGTGAGTGCCGGATTCAGAATGCTGAAACGGGGCCGGATTGCATCACCGGAGGCGCCGCGCTTAAACATGCCCTCCTCCCGGGTAATAACGGAATCCGGACTTCCTTCACTTCCCGCTGCCGCGATCGTCAGTACCGTTCCGATCGGGAGCGCTTTTTCAATGGGTTTGCCGCT
>JAGCAV010000228.1 GCA_017652545.1 Lachnospiraceae bacterium | reverse complement strand
TTCTTATACAGGGCTGCACCGGTGGAGATGGTTCCGGAGCCGCCGACCAGCGCGTTGTTCGGGTATACGCCGAAGGGCAGGAAGAAGGCATGCATGGAGCCGCCCAGTCCCTTGTGGAAACCGGTCTCTCATGCGAACAGCTCGGACAGAGCGCCGTACAGGATAAACTCGATCGCGAGTTCCTTCACATCGCCGTCGGCCTTGGAAACCTTCTGAATGGAGTGAAGGGTCTTGCCGTCGAAGAAGTTCTCCATATCCTCCATCAGTTCCTTGTCATCCAGTTTCTGGATGGCGGAAAGGCACTTCGCCAGGATTTCGGAATGGCTTCTGTGGCTGCCGAAGGTAAAGTCTTCCTTGCCAAGCAGATAAGCCTCACCGACAGCTGCTGCTTCCTGGCCGAGGGACAGATGTGCGGGACCCGGATAGGTGGTCTCGACATCGGCATATCTGGCCTGGGTCTTGATCTGGTTGAGCATGTCCTCAAATTCACGGCAGACTGTCATGTCGCGGAAAATACGGAGAAGGTCTTCTTTTGTATAGTTTCCTTCCTCAAACTCTTCCTTAACGGTCTTCTTGTAGGTATTAATCGGGATGTCTTCGAAAGTGATTTTGCCTTCGGAGCGCATCTGATCCGGATCAACATAGAGTGACTTAGGCATAGTTTTTCTCCTTTTTATATATGAATGATTGTCGCTTCATGTACTGTCTTCAGGTCTTCAGGTCAAAGCATGAAAAGGGCTTCCCTGATCACTTCGCAGACGGTCGGATGCGGGAATACCAGTTCCTTGATCTGCGGGATGGTCAGCTGCTTTTCAATCATCAGTGCTACGCCGAAGATCATCTCGGATGTATAGCTGCCGATCATATGGCAGCCGATCAGCGTATTCTTCTTCGTGTCCACGACCAGCTTGCAGAAGCCGTCGCCCTTCTCCACCTCTGCCATATAGCGGCCGGAGAAGCGCATGGATGCCTTTACTTCCTTCGCTTCGATGCCCTTCGCCTTTGCGGAGTCCATCGTCTCGCCGACACTGGCGATCTCGGGATTGGAGTAGATAACGGAAGGAATGGCGTTGTAACGCATGAAGTCCTTCTTGCCGAGGATGTTGTTGACAGCCACCTCAGCCTCGCGGTACGCCGTATGAGCCAGCATGATCTTGCCGTTGATATCGCCGACAGCATATACGCCCGGAATGTTGGTCTGCATATGCTCATCCGTCACCACAGCGCCGCGCTCCATGTATACGCCCAGCTCTTCAATGCCCATGCCCTGCGTGAAGGCGCGTCTGCCGATGGAACACAGAACCGCGTCCGCTTCCACCTTCTTTGTCTCGCCCTTCTCCTCATATACAACTGCCTTGTCTGTCACTTCCGTGATCTTGCAGCCAAGCTTGAAATCAATACCGCGCTTTTTATATTCCTTGAGAAGCTGTGCGGATACTTCCTTCTCGGTCGGACCTGCAATCTTGTCCAGCATCTCAATGACAGTCACCTTTACGCCGGCAATGCTGAAGTAGCAGGCCAGCTCCAGGCCAATGACGCCGCCGCCCATGACAGCCAGGCTGCCGGGCAGTTTTTCAAGGTCAAGGATCTCACGGTTGGTCATCACAAAGCCGCTCGCAAGACCTTCCTTCAGGCCTTTGATGGGAGGAACCACCGGAACGGAACCGCAGGCCAGGATCAGCTTGTCAGCCGCATATTCTTCTCCGCCTGCTGCGATCACAAACCCGTCAGCGGTCTTTCCCTTGATGATGCCTTCCGCCATGACAACATTCACGCCGTTTGCCTTCATGGTCATGCCGACACCGGAAACCAGCGCCTTGCACACGCCGGCTTTGCGCTTCACGACTTTCGCATGATCGATCTTCACGTTTTAATCCGTCACGCAGAAAAATTAGCTTTCTTTTGCATGCTCATACAGCTTGGCGGAGTTGAGCAGTGCCTTGGAGGGAACGCAGCCTTCATTCAGGCAGGTGCCTCCCAGCCATTTTTTCTCGATCAGTGTCACCTTCAGGCCGCCCTGCGCTGCGCGCTCTGCTGCCAGGTATCCACCCGGGCCGCCGCCCAGGACCAGTACATCTGATTTAACCATATGTTTACCTCCACACATTTTATTGGCTGTAATTACTTCATCATCAGCAGATCGATGTTCTCCAGTGCGGTGCACAGTTCCTTCAGGAACCTGCCGGCCGGTGTTCCGTCGATAGCTCTGTGGTCAAATGTCAGGCAAAGTCCCATCTTCGGATAGGTTGTGATCTCGCCATTGACAACCTTAACGGCCTGCTCAATACCGCACACGCCAAGGATACCGACCTGCGGCGGATTCACCACCGGTGTGAAGGTTTCGATACCGAGAGAGCCGACATTTGATACGGTAAAGCTGGCGCCCGCGAGCATATCCGGCGTTGCCTTGCCATCCTGGCAGATCTTCGCGAGACGTTTGGCTTCGGCACACAATTCAGCCAGAGACAGCTGGTCCGCATTGCGGATCGTCGGAACCATCAGGCCTTTTGCGGTATCCACCGCCATGCCAAGATGCGCATGGGTATACTTACGCAGCACATTGTCCTGCGGCATGATCGCATTCAGATCGGAATGATGAAGAATGACACGGGATACGGCGAACATGACCATATCGTTCAGGGTGATGTTCGGAAGTTCCATCTTCTCCGCGTTTGCCTTGATCTTCTTTCTCATTTCCATGAGGGCAGTCGCATCGAAAGTGCTCTTCATCGTCAGCTGAGCCATCGTGCTCAGAGACTTTGTCATGGCCTTTGCGGTCGCCTTGCGGATGGAAGAGAACTTCACATCTGTGTACTCGGCTTCCTCGGCTGCGGCTGCCGGTGCAGGTGCTGCTTCAGCCTTTGCAGGTGCTGCCGGTGCGCTCGCTGCTGCCGCGGGTGCTTCGCCAAGCGGCATGGAAGCTGCCAGTGCTCTGACATCGGCTTCCACGATCCGTCCGTGCGGGCCGGTGGGTGTCGCCATGGTGGGATCCACACCCAGGGTCGCTGCCGTCATGCGGGCACGCGGTGACACAAACGCATCCGGGTTGGCTTTCCCTGTTGCTGCAGGAGCCGCTGTGGGCGCTGCTGCCGCTGCCGGAGCCGCTTCCTGTGCAGGCGCTGCTTCGGGAGCTGCTGTTTCCTCTCCCGCGCGAAGTCCGACAGTGGAGTCACCGGGATTTCCGATCGCACAGACGTTCACAAGAACCGGAACCTCATCGCCGTTCTGATAGAAGATCTCAAGCAGGGTGCCTTCCTCAGTGGACTCGCACTCGAAGGAAGCCTTGTCTGTTTCATAGGTGAACAGAACATCACCGACCTTGACCTGGTCTCCGACCTTCTTCAGCCACTCGGTGATGACGCACTCTTCCACCGTAATACCGGCCTTCGGCATCAGCACGCCTTTGGCCATGGGGCCGGCAGGTGCTGCAGGCGCTGCGGGCGCTGCAGGTGCCGCAGCGGGAGCTGTCTCCTGAGCAGGTGCTGCTTCGGGAGCTGCTGCTTCACCGCCCTGTGCGTTCATCAGACCGGAAACATCTTCACCCGGCTCACCGACTGCGCAGACATTGACAAGAACGGGAACCTCTTCCCCGTCACCGTAAAAGATCTTGAGCAGTGTGCCGGCAGCTGTGGACTCGCATTCAAAAGAAGCCTTGTCTGTTTCATAGGTAAATAAGATATCCCCTACCTCGACATGGTCGCCTTCTTTTTTGAGCCACTCAGTGATCACACACTCTTCGACTGTGATGCCTGCCTTAGGCATCAATACTCCTTGTGCCATGTTTTACCTCCGTCTATGCTTGTTCTATGAGAGTACAATTGTCACATCGTGCCGTCTGTGCGGCACATTCTTCCGAAACAAAAAAATATTTTCTTTTCCTTTTAAATATGTTTCTATTATATGTTTGTTTACTTGCGTTTGCAACCTGAAATAGTTGATAAAAAACATTCTGCTCACCTGACAGTTTTCATGTACATTTTACCACAACCCCCGGAAGATACAAGAAACAAGCGTTCAGCTGAATCAAAAAAACCGGCGGGACAGTTTCTCTGCGCTGATCAGAGCTCCTTTCCGCCGGCTGTTTCATATGCCGTTCCTTATTTTAATGTGATGTAGGCATCAAGTCCGTCGGGGACATCCGGATTGGTTCCCCGCAGGATTGCTTTCTCCAGTGCAGTCATCTGCATGATAAAGATAAAGAAGATGCCCCAGGCTTCATATCTCCCCGGATCCGGGATCGTAACATGCAGGTCGGTCCCGTAAGGATTTCCCTCCTGCTCCGACACAGTGATGATCTTCCCGCCTTTCTTCTTCAGATCCGTGATCATCGCCTCCTGCAGTTCCCGGTTTTCCGGTCCGACGAGTATGCAGGTCAGTGTCTTCCCGGAATAGAGGACCATGGGGCCATGCCGGAAGTCCAGCATATGGGAATACCTGGCCGGAAGCATGGAGATTTCCGCGTATGCCAGTGATCCTTCCTCCGCGATCCCCTCGATTATGCCATCCGCCAGGACGAGTGCTTCGGTCCAGTCCTTCGCAGCCATCTCCTGCAGGGCCGGACGGTATCTGATCTTAAATGCCTCATTCTCATCCGCAGCACGGTGCACGGCTTCGCAGAGCTGTTCATCTTCTCCGTAGAAGGCAGCGAGCAGAAGAAGCGCCGTATACAGGTTGGTCACGGTCCTGGTCTGGCAGACACTCTGGTCATAGCACCAGTCCAGTGTCAGGTCCAGGTCACTGAACGGCATCACGTCATTGCAGTCCATCATGGATACAGAGATCACCGGTGCCCCGAGCCTTGCCTTGATATCCTGTACGGACCGGACGATCTCCGTTGTTTTTCCCGAACGGGACAGGACCACAACAATACTCCTTTTTATGATCTCTTCATATGGCTTCGGGCTGACCAGATAATCGCCGCCGGCAACAGCCGCAGCAGATGTATCCGGGTACTGCTGCATGATCGACCTGCCCGATTTAGCCAGCATATAGCTGGAGCCGCAGCCCATAAATACAAAACTGCGGGCCGGATGCTCCCTGAAAAAAGACCGGATCGTCTCCTTTTGCTGCATCATATACTGACAGGTTCTGATCAACGCTTCATGCTGTGACATGATTTCACGTTCTGTTATAAACATTTTTCCATTTTCCTTTCATCTGTTCTGCCACGCCTGCATTGCCTGTATGATCTGCCGCAAGAAGGACAGCCCCCAGGTGAGGGGGGAACTGCGGGCGAACCCATATCATATGATTCTCTTTCAGTTTCTGTTTCATGATCGGAAGGACCGGTGAGCGCCGGTTGAACAGGCCTCCGCTGCAGGAAACCTTTACATCCTCCTTCATGCCCAGCGCCTGCACAGTTGCTCTCGCGATCAGGATCAGTTCATCTGCCGCCTGTACATATGCATCGCGCGCAGAGTCATCTCCCTTTCTGGCCGCTTCCGCAAGAAGCCGCTGCAGGGATGCGATGTCCGCGCGATGAGGTCTGTAGGTCGTGTCCACGACCTGGATGATGTCTTTGTCATCCTGCAGATAAAAGTGTTCTCTCACGATCTGATACAGCGCCCCTTTCGGGATCCTTCCGTCAGCTTCTTTTGAAAACAGTTCGAGGCATTTCATTCCGAGCCAGTGGCAGGAACCTTCATCCGAAAAGAAGTCGCTCCATCCGCCGACCGTTGCCGTCTTCCCCTGCTCATTTCTTCCGAAGGAGATCGATCCGGTTCCGGACACCAGATTGATCCCCGGTTCCATTGCAAGGGAACCCGCCCAGCCCACCTCACTGTCATTGACGAGCAATGTGCGTTCTGCCGGGAATAAGGAGCAGACCATAGCGTTGATCAGCGCATCCATTCCGGCGATCTCCGTATAATTGGGCACACCGAAGCATACGCCTTCCAGCATGTCGGCGAGCTCAGGCGGATCGCCGGCATTTTCCGGAACAGGCGGACACTTCTTTTCAAGCTCTCCCTTCAGCGCCTTGATCCCGTCCGTCAGGAGTTTTTTCATGCCCTCTATTCCGATCTGCCGGTAATCAGCACTGCCGGCATGATGCTCTGCCTGAATGTTTCCCTGCGGATCGCAGAGCACAAATACCGTTTTGGTTCCCCCTCCGTCGATACCAAGAAAATAAGATTTCATTTTTTCACACTCCTACCCCTTCACGGCACCGGAAGACAGTCCGGAAATAATGTATTTCTGGAAGATCAGTGCGATCAGTACGGGCGGCAGGCTGGTCAGAACACCTGCCGTACTGGTCAGGATAAAATCATTGCCGAATTTGCTTGAAAACTCGGTGATCAGGACCGGCAGCGTCTTTGACCGCAGCGTTGATGTAAAATTAAGCGCGTAAAAGAACTCGTTCCAGGCGATGATGAAGGCAAAGATCGTTGTCGCAGCCAGGCCTGAAGCGGAGATCGGCAGGACGACCTTGAAAAATGCCTGAAGGCGGCCGCACCCGTCGATCATGGCCGCATCCTCCAGGTCCGTGGGAATCCCGTCGATGTAGCCTTTCACGATCCAGGTAACAAACGGAAGCGTGAACGACAGATAGATGATGATCAGCGCCCATTTATTATCCATCAGTTTCAGCCGCAGCATGATCATGTACATCGGAATGATCAGGGCGATCGGCGGGATCATCTGCATGAACAGAACCGTGTTGAGCATCAGTGTCCTGCCTCTGAAGCGGAATCTTGAGAAGGCAAAGGACGCGAGCAGGCCGATCAGCACGGAGACCGCCGTACAGATCAGGGCGATCATGAGACTGTTCCGGAACGCGGCCATGAACTGGTTCGCGGCATCCGTTGTGGTATTGCCTGTCCCGAAAAAGATATCCATATAGTTTTTCAGGGTCGGATTTGCCGGCCACCAGTGATAGGGCTTGCTGATCAGATCGGCTTTCGTTGAGATGCTGCACAGGAACATCCAGATGAAGGGCCCCAGCACAACCGCGACGATCAGAACAACAAGGACATAGAGAATAATCCGTTCCAGCTTCTTTTTGGTTTTTCTGCTCATCACGTTTACCTCACCCTCTTCCTTGACGGCTCTTCCTTCTCGGTAAAGGACCGGATGTAGATCACGGTCAGCACCAGGCATACCAGCATCAGGATAAAGCTCATTGCCGCCCCGTAACCGAACTCAAGATACTTAAAGGTGTTCTTCTGGATATATACGGACATCAGTTCCGTCCCGCTTGCAGGTCCGCCGCCTGTCATGATGTGAACCAGGTCGAAGGTCTGCAGCGCCCAGATGGTCTTTGTGATCGTCAGGATCATGACGACCGGACTGATCAGCGGAAGAGTAATGCGCCAGAAAGACTTCCAGGCATTGGATCCGTCTACCCTCGCCGCCTCATAATAATCGCTGGAAATATTGGAAAGCGCGGCAATCGTGAGAAGGACCACATAGGGCGTCTCCTTCCAGATGTTGGCTGCCACAACACACCAGAATGCCGATCTTGGCGTCCCCAGCCAGAGTTTGTATTTGCTGATCAGACCGATCTGGGAAAGAAGCGCGTTCAGGGCGCCGTAGTTCGCATGAAAGATCCATTTCCACAGAACCGCATTGACAACAGACGGAAGCGCCCATGGGAGGATCATCACGCCTCTGACAAAGCCTCTCCCGCGAAAAGGCTGATTCAGGACCAGTGCCGCGCCGACGCCGAGTACGATCTCCGCAAACACCGTTACGATCGTGAAGACCAGCGTCAGCTTCAAAGAATTCCAGAAGTATTTATCCGAGAATATTTTCGCGTAGTTGGCAAGCCCGGCGAAAGTCAGGCTGTGATCAGACGGGTTGACTTTGCTGAAGCTGGTCATCAGGGCGTAGACCACCGGAATAACCAGAACGCCGAATATGACGGTCAGCGCAGGCAGCGTCAGGACCGGTCCGAGGTGCCGCTGCAAAAAAGGTTTCCTGTCGTTATGAGGATGGGTAACCATGATATCTCCCTGTAAATGAATATGAATGGAATAAACAAAGCTGCGGTTTTTACGCCGCAGCTTCAGCAGTATCAGAGATGGTTTACTTCATGGCTGCTTCGCACTGTTCCTGCATGGCGGCAAGGCCGTCCTCAACGGATGTGCTGCCGAGGATCATGTTCTGGGTCTCCACCTGAACAATGTTGGAGAACTCATCAAACCACAGGATATCGGGCTCGCCCTTTGCAAATGCGGACTGTTTTCCGAACTGCTCCCAGTACGGATACAGCTCCAGAAGTTCGGCATCATTGTAAAGCTCTGACCAGATCGGAAGCGCGCCGATCTCCAGGCTCTTTTCCTTGTCGAATTCCATGCTGGACATATACTCGATGTATTTCCACGCCGCGTCTTTGTTCTGGGAAGTCTTCGGGATCGCCATGGCCTCCGGCAGTGTCAGGACAGCCTGTGTTTCACCGTCCGCACTGATCGAATAATCGGCAACTTCCACCTGGCCCGGTATCGTGGAAATGCTCTCGTCATTGGAACTTGCGTAAATGCCGGCCCATGCCTGCATCATGTAGGCGGTGGTTCCGGAATAGAAAACATTGGCAACCGTATCGTAGTCCGCCATCAGCGCGGAGGGATCATAGATACCGTCATTGTAAGCCTGCACCAGGTATTCATAGGCAGCTCTTACACCCGGGTCCGTGGCCATGATCGGGTTGCCTTCCTCATCCAGGTAATTGCCGCCGAAGGAATATACCAGCTGGCAGAACTCATTGAAGCCGGACTGTGCCTGCATATAGGAATCAATGTATCCGTATTCGCATACACCGGCTTCCTGCATGGCCTTCGTCTGCTCGATCAGTTCGTCATATGTTTTCGCCGGTTCAGCAATCCCTGCCGCATCCAGCATGGCTTTATTGTACATCAGGAAACGGGTGTCATTGTTCCAGCAGATGCCGTACAGTTTTCCGTCGTAGGTGAATTTATCGAGCAGCGCGGGAACGATCCCGTTCTTCATCTCATCGGTGATATACCCGTCGAGGGGCTCAAGCCAGTCATTGTATCCGAATTTGGCCACCCATGAATTGTCAAATTCGATCACGTCATAGGAACTTCCGCCGGATGTCATCTCAGCCGTAACACGCTCGGCAACATTGTCCCAGCCCATGTTGATCAGCTCGACCTGAATGCCGGTCTCCTCCTCAAACTGTCTGGTCTTCATCTCATAGAACCCGATCGTATCCATCTCATGTTTCGGCATAAGCACGGTGATCTTTGCGCTTTCTTCGGCGTGAAGAGCCGTCATGCCGCCGGCAAATGCGGTGAGCGCCATCGTCAGGGACAGCACGGCAACGATTGTCTTTCTCATCATTCTTCCCTCCTCATGATAAAAAATGCAGATCTCTATTGAAATGTTATAACATTTATGATATCTATATAATATATCCACAATAATATCTCTGTCAAGAAATTATACTTATACAGATTATACAAAATTCCGGCTGCATAATTGGTGTAAATGTTATAACAAAGTCTGCCAGACCTC
>JAGCAV010000227.1 GCA_017652545.1 Lachnospiraceae bacterium | reverse complement strand
CTGACGCTCAGATGGTGGGACTGGCCGGATGAGCAGGTCTACGCGTGCAGGAAGCTCCTGAGCCTGGATGTGACCGAAGAGGTGCTGACGGAACTGGAAAAAATGGCGGAAAATGCTGCGCAGTAAAATTCCGGCAGACAGGATCAGGTCAATTTGTTGCGGAGGCAATATTTGAACACACAGGTAACGAAAACAATACAGAAAGAACCCGCAGTTCTCAGTGCGCCGGCTGCGCTTCTGCGCGGCGTTCTGTTTGCTGCCATCCTGCTGGCTATCCTGGTGGCGGCCGGCTTTTTCACGCGCCCCGCAGGGATCGACGGGAGTGTGGCGAGAGTGAAGGCTTTTCACGCCCTTTCGCCCGATTCGGTGGAAGTGATGGTCTACGGCTCCAGCCGTGCCATGCGCAGCGTGGACCCGGCAGTGATGTATGAGGCATACGGGATCGGCGCATACAATTACGGAGGCAACTGGCAGAAGATCAACACGACAAATATGTTCCTGCATGATTCGCTGAGGACCCAGTCTCCGAAAGTGGCGCTGGTGGAAGTGAAAAATGTCCACCGCCTGACGCAGGACTCAGAGCTGACGGGCGAGCTGTACTATACGCGGGAAGTCCCCTTTTCGCTTAATAAGATGGCATATCTGATCCAGTGTTTCCGGGAAAAAACGGAACGCTATATCTCATACCTGCTGCCGGTATTTGCCACGCATGAAAACTGGCCGCAGGCGTTTTCACGGAAAAAGTCTTCCTCCACGGTCAGCAGGGTGCTGGCCAACTATGGCTATGCGCCGACCAATTCGGTGAGAGAGATCACCTTCGGCAACACGAACCAGAATAAGGCCCTGAGCGAACAGTCCGTCAGGGTCCTGGATTCGATCGTGGAAGCGTGCAGGAAGGAAGGGACCGAGGTCGTCTTTTATGTGGCACCGAGCAGCAACAATTATGCCTATGCAAAGGCTATGACAGAGTATGCCGATTCACACGGCTGTGTGTTCTTCGATGGTTATATGCGGAAAAATGAGATCGGGATCATTCCGACGACAGACTATAAGGATCTGTACCATCTGAACAGCAGCGGAGCCCGCAAGTTTTCCCTGTATCTGGGGCAGTTCCTGAAGGAACGCTATGACCTGACGGATCTGCGCGGAGCTGACGGCACGCTGTGGGAAGAGGAACTGAGTGAGGTGGGGACATGAAATACAGGCGTCTGCTGCGGATCCCGGTTTTTGCGCTGGTGTCGCTGCTGGTGCTTCTGTGGGTACAGAACGCTTTCTGCATCCGGGATTACAGCATTGATTCACGTGAGCGTGGATTCAAGATGGAGAAAAAAAACACGGTAGATGCCGTGTATATCGGCGCCAGCCATGTGTTCTCTTTTTTTGAGCCGCCTCTTGCATATGAGGATCATGGTATAACGGTATTTGACTATGCCATACCGTCCATGCCCCTTGCATCCATTGCCTACCGGGTAAAGGAGGCATACAAAACACAGCCGGATGCACTTTACATCATCAACCTGAACGGATTTAAGACAAGCCGGGTCTACAACCAGAATCTTCACCGGAGCCTGGATTTTATGCCCTGGTCCCTCAACAAGCTGCAGATGATGCTGAAACTGTTCAAAAAAGCAGGCTATTCGGGCGGCCGGGTGGCAGAATATTTTATGCCGATCATCCGGTTTCATTCATCCTGGTCGACCTTGCGGAGCCAGGACTATTACCATCCGGTAAATGGCCTTAAGGGAGCCTATACCTATGGTCCGTTCCTGCAGACGGTTACAGATGTGACCGGTCAGTTTTCCTTCACCGATTCGCGCGGCGACCTGGATTCGGAGCAGCAGGAGGCGATCGATGAGATCCTGGCTTTTCTGGATGAGAAGCACCTGAAGGCACTTTTTGTGATGGTGCCGCAGACACTGGACACGGCGTTTCTGGAACAGGCCAATACCCTGAAGGACCTGGTGACGGATCGTGGATATGACTGTCTTGATCTGCGTGACCGGATGGAGGAGATGGGGCTGAACCTGGCTGAGGATTTTCACAATGACCGCCATCTGAATGTCCACGGAGCCGTTAAGTTTACAGACTACCTGGCCTCTTACCTGAAGGAACAGTACGGGTTTGCGGATAAGCGGGGCGACGGGGCACCGGCGGACTGGGTAAGATCCGTGGCGCTTTATTCGGATGTGATCGGTCCGTATACGCTGGACTTTGAACGCGCCCATGCTAAGCGTGACCATGCCCTTGCCGCACCGTCCTTTACACTGGATGCCTCGCAGGCGGGGAGCATTACCGTGACCTGGGATCAGGTACCCGGCGCGGAGGGATACGCTGTATACAGCAGGACAGCCGGCGCGGAGAACGGATGGTGGACACGTACGGGCGAGACGGAGGCGGATGTACTGACATTTACGCACAGCAACCTTACGGGCGGAGCGGTCTATACCTATACGGTGGTGCCGGTGCGGTATGAGGGCGATGACGTTCTTTACGGTTCCTTTGCCCTGAACGGAGCAGATGTGGCTGTGGCGGAAGCACCGGAGAATGAGGGCGAAGATGCAGATGCCGGTGCAAAAACAGACGATATGCCTGCAGCAAAAGACGGCGGCACAGACGGAGAGGGGGAGATCGAGGGATGAATATGGTTTCGCTTCTCTTCCCGGTATTCGTGACGGCTGTGGCTGTGGTCTATTTCCTGGCGCCCAAACGGCTCAGATGGGCAGTCCTGCTGATCGCCAGCTACGTATTCTACTGGAAGAACTCACACAGGCTGGTGGTGGTTCTGCTGTTTGAAACATTCGTGACCTTTGGGACCGGTCTGTGGATGGGCTATGTCCAGGACAGGCACAGGACTTTCCTGAAGGAACAGGGCGCCACCCTTTCCAAAGCCGAAAAAAAGGCGAGGAAGACGCAGGCAAAACGCACGACAAAGCGGATCATGCTGCTTGGGGTGCTGCTCGATCTCGGCGTACTGCTTGCGCTCAAGTACGGCAGGTTTTTCACGCAGCTGGCGGACGAGCTGGCTTCCCGCTTCGGGCTGTCGGTGCCGATCGGCCGCATGATCATCCCGCTTGGCATTTCTTTTTACACCCTGCAGGCCATAGCCTATCTGCTGGATGTGTACCGCGGAAAGATCAGCCCGGACAGGCATGCAGGCAGGTTCATGCTGTTCATGTCCTTTTTCCCGCAGCTGGTGCAGGGACCTATTCCCCGCCACGCACAGCTGGCAGACCAGCTGTATGAAGGCCATTCCTTTGATTATGAAAGGGCGGCGCACGGAGCCCAGCTGATGCTCTGGGGCTATATGAAAAAGATGATCATTGCCGACAGGGTGGCGGTTCCGGTGGCGGCCCTTTATGAAAACTATGCGCAGTACAGGGGACCGGTCGTGCTGTTTGCCGGCGCTCTTTACGGCCTGCAGATCTATGCCGATTTTTCAGGCGGCATTGACATCGTACGAGGTTTTTCGAGGATTCTCGGAATAGAGCTGGAGGAGAACTTCAGACAGCCGTACTTCTCCAGGTCGGTGGAAGAATTCTGGCGCCGCTGGCACATGACGCTGGGCAGCTGGATGCGCGATTACATTTTTTACCCGCTGTCGCTGTCAAAGACGTTTACCGCGCTCGGGAAGAAAGCCAGGAGAGTCTTTGGCGTGAACTTCGGCAAGAAGCTTCCTGCCTTCCTCTCCATGTTTATCGTCTATCTGCTGGTTGGTTTCTGGCATGGGCCGGAGTGGAAATACCTTGCATATGGTGTGTGGAACGGCATCTTCATTATGACGGGGATTATGTGTGCCGATCTGTATGAAAAGGCCAGAACAAAGGCAAGGATTCCGGCCGAGGCGTTTTCCTGGCGGCTGTTCCAGATGCTGCGTACCTTCCTGATCTGCAGTATGGGGCGCTTCTTCTCAAGAGGTGTGAGCCTGACAGCTGCACTGACAATGCTGCGCAATACCTTTGTCCAGTGGTGGAATTTTTCGTTCCTCACTGACGGGACACTCACGGAACTGGGCCTGGATCATGCCAACTGGACGCTGCTGCTGCTTTCCGTCCTGGTTCTCTGGGCTGTCGGCATGCTGCGCGAGCGGGGGATCGGGATCTGCGCGGCGATCGACAGGCAGCCGCTCATTTTCCGCTGGGCCCTGTACATCGGCGCGATCGTGCTGCTGGCCGTG
>JAGCAV010000226.1 GCA_017652545.1 Lachnospiraceae bacterium | reverse complement strand
TCATTCTCGTTCGAGGGGAACGGAGGCAATAAGCTATGAAGCTGCATATGCAGTCTGACAATTCTGTAACGCTGATTGACAATTCATTTATTGACAAATACATGAGCAGCGCGAACGGTGAGTTCGTGAAGCTCTATATTTATCTGCTCCGCTGCGCGGGTACCGGCACGGAGCTGTCTGTTTCTTCTATCGCGGATTTCTTTGATCATACCGAAAAAGATGTCAGAAGAGCGCTCTCCTACTGGGAGAAGCTGGGTGTTCTGCGCCTTTCGTATGACGAGTCGGGAAACATCACGGATGTTCTCTTCTGCTCGGGCGACGAAGGGGAATCCCTTCCTGACGAAGCCGGGCAGCCGCATGTCTTTCATGAGGAGCCCGATGAGGTATCGATTCCTTCCCGCGCATCCTTAAGTACATCCAGACGCAGGCAGCTGAAGGAAGAGGAAGACATCCAGCTTCTTGTCTATGTCGCCCAGAAATACTTCGGGCGTGTTCTTTCCTCCACGGAACTGAACAACATTCTGTACTTTTATGACGGACTGGACTTTTCCTATGATCTGATCGAATACCTGCTGGAATACTGCGCTTCAAAGGGAAATCCCGGCGCCAAATATATGGAAAAAGTCGCGCTTGAATGGTATCGTGAGGGCATAACGACCGTCACGCAGGCCAGACGGCAGGCCAGCCAGTACAACCGGGATTATTACCAGATCTTCACAGCGCTGGGCATCAAAGGCCGCGCGCCGGTTTCCGGGGAAGTCGCCTACATGGACCGGTGGCTGCGCGAATGGTCCATGCCCATGGATGTGATTCTTGAGGCCTGTTCCAGAACCGTCATGCAGACCCACGAGTCCTCGTTCCAGTATGCGGATTCCATTCTGAAAAGCTGGCATGAAAACGGTGTTGCTTCCATGGAGGACATCGCCGGACTGGATGCCAGACGCGAGAGCGCCCTTACATCGGGCGGGAAGATCAGGCGCATTGCTTCTGCCGGAAAGGGACCGGGGACCCGCGCAAAGACCGCCAACCGGTTCAATAACTTCCGTCAGCGTGATTACGATTACGACCGTCTGGAGCAGGAGCTTTTAAAAGCCCAGTCCGGACAGGGCAGTGAATCCGCTGGCAGCGTGTAACCGGCAACCTGCGCCTTATATATCTGATGAAAGGATGATCGCTTTGGGACTTACCAATTCACAATACGATCAGCTTATGAGAAGCTACAGCCGTGACCGTGCATACCAGGTCCGTCTGCTGGAGGAGCGCCGCGCCCTTATCTATAAAAAGATCCCCGAACTCGGAACACTGGACGGTGAGGTGGCTTCCAGCGCTGTTGCGTCCGCGATCTCCAGGCTGGAAGGCAGAGGGGATGAGGCAGTTCTCTCCCAGGAGCGCATGCATGAGAACATGGACCGGCGCAGAGCCCTCCTTGCGGAAAACGGGTTCAGACCGGAAGACCTGGAGCTGCAGTACACCTGCCCAGACTGCCATGATACCGGCTATATCGGGGATCGGAAATGTCACTGTTTCCGCCGGAAAGCCGTGGATCTTTTTTACACGCAGTCGGGAATCCGATCCGCGCTGGAGAAGGAAAATTTCGGTACCTTCTCTTTTGAATGGTACGATGATACAGAGCGAAACCCGGCTACAGGGCTGAGCGCGCGGCAGAATATGCACCGGATCGTACGGACATGCCGGGACTTCATCCGGAATTTTGATGAGTGCAGGGATAATCTCCTGTTCTACGGAGGCACCGGGCTTGGAAAAACCTTTCTTTCCAACTGCATCGCAAGGGAGCTGATCGAATCCGCTCATTCCGTTATCTACTACTCATCTCTTGACCTGTTTGACGCGCTCTCCGGAAAGGCTTTCGGAAACGCCCAGACCCAGGACCCGTTCACCGAGTATCTGATGGACTGCGATCTTCTGATCATTGACGATCTGGGCACGGAAGTAACCAATTCCTTTGTATCCGCCAGGCTGTTCTACCTGCTGAACCAGCGGATCACCTGCGGAAAAAGCATGATCATCTCGACCAATCTGAGTCTGTCGGAGTTTGCGGATGTATACTCCGAGAGAATCTTTTCCCGGATCTCAAGCAGTTTCATCTTGCTTGGTTTCTATGGAGATGATATAAGGATATTGAAAAAGATCAGCGAAAGGCAATAACAACATGCAAAGCGCACAGGAAAGAAATCTTGATATCATGCCGGTGGGAAAGCTCGGAATCGTTGCGCTCTCCAGCTGTGAGCAGCTCGGACGCAAGATCAACGACCACATTCTGAGCTGGCGAAAGGAGCGGGAGCATGTCCATGCCGACTCCCCCCATCTTTACGGATACGGTCAGGACTCGTTTCTGATTCCGGTCAAAACACCGCGTTTCGGAAGCGGCGAGGGAAAGGGACAGGTCTTTTCTTCTGTCCGCGGCGACGACATCTACATTCTGGTGGACGTTTGCAATTACAGCATCACCTACACCATGAACGGAATTGTGAACCGCATGTCTCCCGATGATCATTTTCAGGATCTGAAGCGGGTCATCGCGGCGATCGGCGGCAAGGCCAGGCGTATCACCGTCATCATGCCCTACCTCTATGAGAGCCGCCAGAACAAACGAGGCAAGCGGGAATCCCTGGACTGCGCCATGGCGCTCCAGGAGCTGATCGGTATGGGGGTGGATTCCATCATCACTTTCGATGCCCATGATCCCAGGGTCCAGAACGCCATTCCGCTGCACGGGTTCGAAACATATAATGCCACCTATCAGTTTATCAAGGGGATCTACAAGTCCACTCCCGACTTCATCCCGGATACGGAGCACCTGATGATCATCAGTCCCGATGAGGCCGGTATGAAGCGTGCCATCTATATGGCCAACGTCCTCGGTGTGGACATGGGCATGTTCTTTAAGAGGAAGGATTATACCCATTTTGAGAACGGGCAAAATCCGACCATTGCCATTGAGTTTCTCGGAGACAGCGTTGAGGGAAAAGATGTCGTCATTGTGGATGATATGATCTCCTCAGGCGAGACCGTTCTTGAGGTCGCCTATGCGCTGAAGCAGCGCCGGGCCAAGCGCGTTTTTATCTGCACGACCTTCGGTGTGTTTACCAAAGGATTTGAGAAATTCGATCAGGCTTA
>JAGCAV010000225.1 GCA_017652545.1 Lachnospiraceae bacterium | reverse complement strand
CCGGCCTTCCTCCAGATCCCGGTCCGGTTCCTGCAGGAACAGCTCCTCTATCCGGGAGCGCGTCGCTGTCACGCTTCCCTGTGCAAAGAACGGTTTCCCGCCGCCCCTGCCGTCCAGGGCTGTATTGATCTTCCTGACCAGCTCCCTCAGATCTCCGTCCTTCCATCCGATCGCATACTTGTAATCCGTCTCATCGCTGCCCGAGAAGACAGCACAGATACCGCCGCACTGTTCCATCACCGCATTTGCCAGCCGTCTGACTCCCTGTGGATCATACATAGGCGCTGAAAGGATGAGGACATTCCCCCTGCCGGCCATCGTCCCGGCAAAAGCCTCCTCTTTTTCTTTCTGGAAGCGGATCAGTTCAAACCGCTCCTCCTGCTCATTCTCCATCACGCGTTCCACCGCCGCTGCCGTCTGCATCGGCCTGGCGGACAGCAGATTGGAGATCCGGTGGTTCTGCTGCCAGATCTTTTCCAGATAATCCATTGCCCTTCCGCCGCAGAGCATCTCAATACGGACGCCGCTCCTGAATTTCACGCAGCTGATCAGTTTGATCAGTCCGATCTGTCCCGTCGAGGAAACATGCGTGCCGCAGCAGGCACAGATGTCTGCCCCCGGGAAGGTCACGATCCGCACCTGCCCGGTCAGCTCCTTTTTGCTTCTGTAATCAAAGGGAATCGCCGCACTGCTCTCATAGAACCTGATCTGTGTCCTGATATCCTGCCAGACGATCTCATTTGCCCGGCGCTGGATATCCGCCAGATCTTCCATGGTCAGTTCTCCGCTCAGGTCAATGGTCAGAAAGTCGCTGCCCATGTGAAATCCAACATTCTCATATCCGAAGGTACTGTGAATCAGCCCGCTCACGATGTGCTCACCGGAATGGTTCTGCATCAGCATAAACCGTCTGTCCCAGTCGATCCGTCCGCAGATCCGGGTTCCGGGTTCGACCGGCATATCCGTCCAGTGGCATATCTCACCATCCTTCTCATGCGTATCCAGGACCCGGATGACCTTCCCGCCAGAATCCTTGTTTTCCTCCGGGATCATCAGCATGCCGGTATCTCCCGGCTGCCCGCCGCCTTCCGGATAGAATGCCGTCTGATCCAGGCAGACCAGAAAATGGTCTTTGCCCCGGACACACGAGGTCACCACTGCTTCAAATTCCCTGATATATGAATCCTGATCAAATAATCGAATTGTCACGATCTGCTCCTTCCCGCTGATCATATTGTCCGCTCCGGCTTTGCTTAAGCTCCGGCTTTGCTTATTCTAAATGTTCTCCATGCAAAAAGCAAAGATTCTTTTGCCGGATGGATATATGCAGGACTTTTTGTTATACTTTGCTTTGCAGGCATCTGTCAGGAAAGCATCCATCAAAACCTGCGAAGGAGGATCATTGCCCATGCGTGAGATCATTGAACTATATTTTGCCTTTCTCAGGATCGGAGCCGTCAATTTCGGCGGAGGCTATGCCATGCTGCCCCTGCTTGAGCGCGAGCTTGTCAACAGGCGCGGCTGGACCACGATCGACGACCTGATGGATTATTTTGCCATCGGACAATGCACCCCCGGCATCATAGCGCTGAATGTCTCTACGTTCATCGGACACAGGAAAAAAGGGATCCCCGGTGCCCTGGCAGCCACTTCAGGGTTTCTT
>JAGCAV010000224.1 GCA_017652545.1 Lachnospiraceae bacterium | reverse complement strand
CTCATAAATCCAGCCGGCAAACGATGCTGCAATAAAAACGTTAAACAAATATGCCACTGACATATAAAAGGAACATTCTCCCGGTTATAATTGATAAAATATGCAGGGCGCTAACGCGCCATGATCCTGCCGCAAGCAGGTTCTTTTTACTGGCGTATCGGCTCCATCCAGTAGACCTGTCCGTACAGATCCGTAAACTTGTAAGTGACCAGTGCGCCGCCTTCACCGACATCCGTATTGCTGATCACCATCACATCCTCCACATACACCGGCTGCCCGATGATCCAGGTGGAATCATATTTCCCGTCGTACGTATAGTAGTCGCACAGGAAATCCAGCCGGTCGCCGGTCTGAAGCGCTGTCATGGCTTTTGCCAGCGTCTCTGTCTCTCCGTTCACATAGTCATATCTCGCGCCGGCGATGTATCCGTAGGGATTTGTCTCATCGAAGGCGATGATCAGGTTGACCCTGTCACCATTCAGCAGGCAGGGAACGCGCCCGATGGTAACGGAACTTCCGTTTTCCTTAACCGTGCCGATATGGAAGAACGCGACCGGATTTGAGTTGATCGAAAGCCATGTCCTGTCTGTCTCTCCCTGCAGGTCCCCGGCTTCGTTAAAGACATAGGTATTATCCTCACCCAGATCCAGGAAGCCTTTTCCGTCATCAAACAGCATGTTCACCGTCAGCTGTGAGACCTGGTCCCATTCCTCAGGATCAAGGTGAAGCACATGCAGGCCGGATGTCGTATCCCACTGAAGCTTTTCCGAATCCAGGGCGGACTGGCCCAGAATACCGGCAACCTCGGCTGAGGTCAGCTGGCTTTCCTTAAGGAATGCGCTGTTCGATCTGTCCAGATTCTTGATCGGCGTGCTCCGTCCGGTGAGGAAAGAGCCGACCAGATCCATCAGGATATCCGATCCCATGCCGGAAAGGGACTGCGTACCATAGGCAGACGGCGTAGCGGATCCGTATGAAGAGGATCCGCCATAAGAAGATCCTGATCCGCCGGCGTACCCGTAACCGCTGAGCATATCGTACAGGCTGCTGCTCCCGCCGGTAGCTGCCTGCCCGGAGCCGGAAACCGTCGCATACTGCTGGATACATCTGGTGTAATCCGAATCGATCCCCAGTTCCCTGTATGTGCTGACCATCGAGTCAACCTTTGAAAGTCTGGATCCCGGGAAATAAATACTCAGTCCGTATGAGTTGCACATGCTGGTGCTGGTCCGGTTGTATTTGATCGCGCCAAGCAGGACCGCAGCCAGCTGCTTTCCTTCGTCTGTTCCCATTTTCCAGGCCAGGTCCGTCAGGTCGATCTGATCGATCCTGTTGGATGTGGCAAATTCCCTGGAACTCTTCCTTGCAGTGGATACAGTCTTGTATTCACTTTTGATCATGCTGCCGGTGTCCTTTGAGAATTCGGAAAACGCCTTCGGGAAGGTCGTCTGCAATTCTGCCAGGTCAACCAGAGACAATGTCGTATCCTGCCCTCTTGCCTTCCGGGCGCTCACATCCACAAAATCGTCGATGATGCGCTGTCCCAGCGCTGTCGTCGGGACGGACGTATCCCTGCTCAGGTCAGTCAGCCAGTTCGTATAATACCAGCCGGTACCCGGTTCCGTCTCCTCAGATGCGATCAGGTAATCCGCGGATCCTGCCAGCGCAAGCGCGTTTTCGACAGTCGCCATCAGGCACGCGTCAAATCCGATAAAGTCAAACTTGACGCCGCTGTTCTCCACAGCCTTCTTGATCTGGGAAAGTCCCATGGCTCCCGCGCGGCTGTGCT
>JAGCAV010000223.1 GCA_017652545.1 Lachnospiraceae bacterium | reverse complement strand
TACAAGGATGCTGCAGGCAATGCCTATGACTTTGCGTTCGGTCTGAACTGGGGCGGCGTGATCGACGATGAGCGCACCGCGAAGTACAGCGCCGAGCCGCTGACGAAGATCGAGAGCTTCGATTTCGGCGACCGCTTCCTGTCAGCAGCCGGCGGGGAGAGCGCCGAGAGTATTACGGAAGCCGCAACGGAAAGTGTTTCCGCATCGTGATGATGACTGAGATAAGGATTCCGGCCGCGCCGGGCAACTGGACCGGCGCGGCAATACCTGAATGACAACGATTAGATAACAGCCCGGACAGCCGGGCGGATATCACAGGCAGCTATATAAGGAGGGAAAGAAATGATCAACTTCCTGGCATCTATACTATCTCCGATCTTTACCCCGATGGGGGTGAGTGAGGCGGACCTTCTCTCATACCTGACGCAGCTGAAGGGCTATGTGTGGGGGATCATCGCGATACTCGTGGCTGTGATCGTTATTATGATCGCGGCTCACTGGGTCAAGAAGGGGAACAGACATGTCGTGCGCTGGATCGCGGGACTTGCCGGTATCGCCGGCATTGTCGGCCTGGTCAACGCCATCTGCTTCGGACCGATGTACAACAACGTTTCCGGTTTCCTGAATGCGTCAAAAGTGGAACTGACCGAGGAAACCATCGCACAGAGCAAGGCGACCGTGCAGAAGGTCGGCGAAGAGGGCATGGTCCTGCTGAAAAATGACGGGATCCTCCCGCTGGAAAAGGGCACAAAACTGAATGTCTTCGGCTGGGCTTCCACCAATCCGCTGTTCGGCGGAACCGGATCGGGTTCATCCGATTCATCGACAGCCGTGAACATCCTGCAATCACTCAAGGATGCAGGTTTTGAGACCAATGACGGACTGAGCGGCATGTACAGGGAATACCGGACTGACCGGCCCACCATTGCCATGGCGAGCCAGGACTGGTCACTTCCCGAGCCGCCGGTCAGCTGCTACAACGATGACCTGATGGCAGCGACCCATGAATTTGCCGACACTGCCGTCCTTGTGATCGGACGTTCCGGCGGTGAAGGCGCGGACCTGCCGGCGGATATGAGAGCCGTGATCGACGGAACATACAATCCGGCTGCAGCGGTTTCCGCAGCTCCGGCCAACTATGCCTACATGAACGCGGTCTACTACAACAACGGCGCTTACGATGACTTTGAAGCAGGAGAATCCTATCTTGAACTGTCCGTGACGGAAGAGAACCTGGTAGAGAAGGTCTGCTCCGAATTTGATCATGTGATCGTCATCATCAATGCCAACAACGCCATGGAACTGGGCTGGGTGGATGAGTACGAGCAGATCGGTGCCGTGATCCTGGCGCCCGGCGCCGGCATCTCCGGTTTTGCGGCGCTTGGCAAAATCATCAGCGGCGAGGTCAATCCTTCGGGAAAAACGGTAGACACCTTTGTCAGAGACCTGATGGATACACCGTATATCAACAACATCGGCAACATGTCATACACCAATGTGGATGACCTGAAAGCACAGATCGCGGCTGCTGACGGCGCATATGAAGGCACCATCGCCTTTGCGAACTATGTGGAAGGCATCTATGTCGGCTACAAGTATTATGAGACAGCTTCCGACGACGGCGCCATCAACTATGAGGACAAGGTCCTTTATCCGTTCGGATACGGCCTGAGCTACACGACCTTCGAGCAGAAGATCGAGAACTTCAGCGAGGATGAAAAAACCGTTTCCTTTGACGTTACGGTGACCAACACCGGTGAAGCGGCCGGCAAGGATGTGGTGGAGGTCTACTTCACACCGCCCTATACCGACGGCGGCATAGAAAAGGCATCCGTCAACCTGATCGACTTTGGCAAGACGGATGTACTGGAGCCGGGCAAGTCCGGAACCGTCAGCTTCACGCTGAACAAGGAAGATCTTGCGGCTTATGACTCCGAGGGCATTAAGGTCAGCGGCGGCGGATACATTCTGGAAGCCGGCGACTACACCATTTCCATCCGCTCCGACTCTCATACCGTGCTGGGCGAGGAGACCTTCACGGTCGCCGAAGATATAGACTACAGCAAGGACGGCCGTGAGAGCGATCAGATCACAGCAGTCAACGTCTTTGAGGATTATGCCCGCGGTGATTTTGAAGTCCTTTCACGCGCAGGCGGTTTTGCCAACTACGCGCAGACCTGCGGGCGGAAACTGGAAGCATCCGACTTTGAGATGGATGATGAGACCCGCGCGAAGATCGAAGAGTACGCCTGGGGTACATACGACGGAACGAAGTACAACGACGACGCTGACGAGATGCCGACCACAGGCGCGAAGAACGGAGTCAAACTGGCTGACCTGACCGGGAAGGAATATGATGATCCGGCATGGGATCAGCTTCTGGACCAGATGAGCTTCGACGATATGGCGACGCTGATCAACGTCGGCGGCTGGCAGACCGTTCCCATCGAATCTGTCGGCAAGGTCGGAACCTCCGACTGTGACGGCCCGGCAGGCCTGAGCAACTTCATCACCGGTGCTTACGGAAGCGCTTACCCGGCGGAAGTCCTGATGGCCCAGACCTGGAGCAAGGACATGGCCTACGAGATCGGTACATCCATGGGACAGGAGTATTCCGATGCCAATAACTACGGCTGGTATGGTCCTGCCATGAATACCCACAGAAGTGCCTTTGCGGGCCGCAACTTTGAGTATTATTCCGAGGACGGCGTGCTGGCAGGCCTCTTCGCCGCAGGCGAGATCAACGGTGCCTCAACCAAGGGTGTGTACCCGTATATCAAGCACTATGCCGTCAACGACCAGGAGACGAACCGCTGCTCGTTCCTTCTGACGTATGCGACGGAGCAGACGCTGCGTGAGATCTATCTGAAACCGTTCGAACTGGCTGTGAAGAAATACGAGGGAACGCCGCTGGCTGTCATGTCCGCGTTCAACTGGATCGGTACGGAACCGGCCTGCGCCTCCAACGAGCTTCTCAATGTCGTCCTGCGTGATGAGTGGGGCTTCAGGGGCATGGTCGAGACCGACTACAACGGATCCTACGGCTATCAGATCACGGATCACTGCATCCGCAACGGCAATGACCTGATGCTGGGCTTCAACGGCGCTGCCTCCAATGTTCTGTCGGATCAGAGTGCTACGGCTGTCAAAGCCATGCGTCAGGCAAGCAAGAATATTCTCTACACGATCGGCAACAGCGGTTATTATACACTTAACGAACAGGCAGGCGGCGGACTGACCAACATGCAGAAGCTGTTCTACGGCATCGACGCCGGCGTGGCTGCCGCGATCATCATCCTTCTGGGCATCGTACTGCTGCGCTGGAGAAGGAAAAAGAAAGCGGCATGATGACAGGCGGACAGGCCTTTGCTTCTGTCGGAACAAAATAACGGAGTTTCTTTACATGGCGGGCCGGATCCATATCCGGCCCGTTTCGATCCCCGGCACAGAATTTTGGTGTCCTCCGCGTCGGGGCCATGAAAAACATCTGGACATATCATTCTGACATTGGTACATTTTAAAGTGAGCATTGGTGCGAAGATCCGGATTTTCAGGAGGATAAAAATGCAAATACTGTTTCATGAAAAAACAAAAACCTTTCATCTGCAGAATGATAAGATCAGCTACATCATGACGGTCCTGCCGGGCGGTCAGCTTGGCCAGCTGTACTTCGGCAAACGGCTGCATGACAGGGAAGACTTCAGCCATCTGCTGGAATGTGCCTTCCGTGTACACTCTTCCTATGAGGAAGAAGAGAATATGGTCTCTCTTGAGCTGGTGAAGCAGGAGTATCCGTCTTACGGGAATGGAGACTACAGGCAGGGCGCCGTGCAGATCCTGCAGGGAAACGGCAGCCGGATCACAAAGTTCGTGTACGCTTCCCATGAGATCGTACCGGGAAAGCCGAAGCTGGAAGGACTGCCCGCCACGTACGCCGAGAGCGATGACGAGGCACAGACCCTGATCGTAACGCTGAAAGACGAAGTCGCCGGGATCAGGCTTGAGCTGCTGTATACGCTGTTCGCGAAAGAAGGTGCGGTTGCAAGATCCGCCCGTCTGACAAATGAGGGCGGAAGCCCCGTTCAGGTCGAGAGAGCGCTCAGCATGTGTCTGGATCTGCCTGATCCGGATTATGAGTGGATACAGTTTTCCGGTGCCTGGGGCAGGGAGAGATATCCCGTATGCAGAAAGCTCGATATCGGAACGACGGAGGTGGAGAGCCTGCGCGGGACTTCTTCCCATCAGCAGAATCCCTTCATCGTTCTCAAACGCCCGTCCGCGGATGAAAAGCAGGGCGAAGTGATGGGATTCTCCCTGGTCTACAGCGGCAATTTTCTTGCCGGCGCCCAGGTGGACAATTACCGGAATACGAGGATCCTGCTTGGCATCAACCCGGAGTGGTTTTCGTGGAAGCTGGAACCGGGCCGCGCTTTTCAGACGCCTGAAGCCGTGACGGTCTTTTCCGATGAGGGACTGAACGGCATGAGCCAGACGTTCCACAGGCTGTATCGTCACCGCCTGGCCAGAGGTATCTGGCGGGATCAGCCCAGGCCGATCCTGATCAACAACTGGGAAGCGACCTATTTTGATATCAGTGAGGAGAAAATCCTGAAGATCGCGAAATAGGCAAAAGAATGCGGCGTAGAGCTGTTCGTTCTCGATGACGGCTGGTTCGGAAAGCGGCGCAATGATTTTGCCGGGCTGGGCGACTGGTATGTCGCGAAGGACATCCTCCCCGGTGGAATCGACGGGCTGTCGCAGAAGATCGAGGATCTTGGCCTGAAATTCGGACTCTGGATCGAGCCTGAGATGGTCAACCCCGATTCGGACCTGTACCGCGCGCATCCCGACTGGGCATTCAGCGTGCCGGACCGGAAGGCGTGTCTTGGCAGGCATCAGTATATTCTTGACTATTCAAGGCCCGAGGTGGTGGATTATATTCACGGGATGCTCAGGGACGTGATCGGGAACGCGAAGATCTCCTATATCAAGTGGGATATGAACAGATGTGTCACGGAATGTTATGACAGGACGCTTCCGGCTGACCGACAGGGCGAGGTCTTCCACCGTCATATTCTTGGCGTATATTCCCTGTATGAGCGGCTGATCTCGGAATTCCCCAACATCCTCTTTGAATCCTGTTCCGCGGGCGGCGGCAGGTTTGACGCAGGCATGCTTTACTACGCGCCGCAGGCCTGGACCAGCGACGATACGGATGCGATGGAACGTCTGAAGATCCAGTACGGGACCTCCTACGGATATCCGATCGTGAGCATGGGCAGCCATGTTTCAGCTGTTCCCAATCATCAGCTGAGCCGGACGACATCGATCAGAACAAGAGCGAATGTGGCTCTTTTCGGGACCTTCGGATATGAGCTGGACCTGAACACGCTGCCGGAGGATGAGATCGCTTCTGTCTGTGAATACACGCAGTTCATGAAGGATTACAGGGAACTGATCCAGTTCGGAACCTTCTACAGGCTCCAGTCTCCGTTTGAGCATAATGAGGCAGGCTGGATGGTCGTCAGCGAGGACAGGAAGGAAGCCATTGTCGGCTATTACCGGCAGCTGGCCAGGGTGAACGCGCCGTTCACACGCCTTGCGCTGCAGGGCCTGGACCCGGATACGGCTTATGCGGTGGAAGGAGAGGGAACCTTCTACGGAGACGAGCTGATGAACGCGGGACTGATCACTTCCGATGAGTCGACCGGCAAGTTTGGTTTCAAAGGACACTATGACGGAGATTTTTCATCTTCCGTTTATGTGCTGAAGGCCGTGGACTGATCTGAGTGTTCGAATGCAGCAGCGGAAATGATCCGTAAACTTTCCTGACGAGTGGACAGCATCATGGAGAATATTTACAGAAAAGAAGTCGGCTGGACGGAGAATGACCGGTACTGGAGCATGGAGAACCTCCAGGAGGCGCAGAGCATCCCCAGCATCAATCCGATCAACCTGAACTATTTCGGGAAGGAACAGTGCGAGCCGGGATATCTGTTCGGACCGTTTGTGAGGACGAATTATATCCTTCACATGGTCCGGAGCGGCCGGGGGACGCTCACCAAACAGGGGCAGACATTCCGGATCGGACCGGGACAGACTTTCCTGATCTATCCGGGTGAAGAGACCATCTACCAGGCGGATCAGACAGATCCCTGGTACTATATGTGGATCGGATTTCACGGTTTCCGCAGCGAGGAGATGATGAGGCGGGCAGGTTTTTCACCCGATTCCCCGGTGCTGACCTGCCGGAACATGGACCGGATCTGTGAGACCATGGAGGAACTTCTGCAGTATTCCGAGCTGAATTATGCCAATGAACTGTTCCGAATGGGTGCCATGTATCATCTGCTGGCACTGATTGCGGAGAATGGCGCCCAGGTCATGCCGCAGATCCCATCGGACGGCACGCCCGACCAGCTTTATGTTAAGAAAGCGGTGAATCTGCTGATCAATTCAAAGGAGAGCACGGTAAAAGTGTCAGACGTGGCGGATGCCGTCGGGATCAGCCGCAGCTATCTGACGAGCCTTTTCAAGCGTGAAATGAAAGTATCTCCGCAGGAATTCCTGATGAATTTCAGGATGGAGAGAGCCGGAGACCTGCTCCGGCATACGTCCTGGTCTGTGGGGGAGATCGCCGAGGAGATCGGCTATGCCGATACCATGTCCTTCTCCAAGGCATTCAAGAACCATTTTCATATAACACCCAGCCAGTTCAGGGTTCTGAAACCGGAGCTGGTCTCACTGACAGTCAAGGGACAGTTTAACGGAGGCAGGCTGTAAAAAGGAGCCGGAGGGCTGAGGGCCCTCCGGCTGTCATTTTTACACAGAAAAGTTATTTTGCACAAAAACTCGAACCGAATCTCCGAAAAAATGGGGGATGTTCATTGCGTTTAAACATTTTGACATATCAATAAGACATATCGCCATACATTCTGACGAAAAAAAGGCGTATAATTACAACACCGAAGCGTTTCGCTTCATAACGACCATCTATCTTTTAAAAGGAGGGTACCAACAATGAAAAAAGCTTTATTAGGTGTACTTGCTGCCGGCCTGATCGCCATGACGGGCACAGCTATGGCGGCAGGCGAGATCCACGTCAACATCTGGGATAACAACCAGCTGGCGGGTATTCAGGAGATCGCCGATGCCTGGACAGAACAGTCCGGTATCAAAGTTGTCATCGACGTTGTTGACTGGGACAACTACTGGACACTGCTTGAGGCAGGCGCTTCAGGCGGACAGATGCCCGATGTTTTCTGGATGCACTCCAACACGGCACAGATGTACATGGAAAATGACCTGATCCTTCCGCTGGATGACTACATCGCAGCAGATGATTCCATCGATCTTTCCAACTATTATGAAGGCATTGTGGAACTGTACAAGAGCGATGGCGTACAGTATGCACTGCCGAAGGATCATGACACGATCGCCCTTCTTTACAACAAGGCCATCTTCGACAAGTACGGCGTTGACTATCCGACAGATGACTGGTCATGGGATGATGTCCTGGCTGCCGCTACCGCGATCACCGAGGCCGGCAAGGACGACGGCGTGTACGGCTATGCGCTGAACACCTCCAACAACCAGGACGGCTGGTACAACTTTGTGTATGATTACGGCGCACAGATCGTGACTGAAGATCACAAGGGAACCACCATCGGCTCTGACGAAGGCAAGGCTGCTATGGAAATGGTCCGTAAGATCCTTGAAGTTGCCGCTCCGCAGACCACTGTTGCCGAGACCGGCACCGACTCCCTGTTCGCATCCGGCCTGGTCGGCATGATCACACAGGGTTCCTGGATGATCAACTTCTTCTACAAGGCTGAGAACCATGACGACTATGCATGGGCTCTGATCCCCTACGGCGATGCCAACGGCAACGGCGCGTGCGATGAGGGTGAGCGCTGGAGCTGCTACAACGGACTTGGCTGGGCCGCTTCCTATCAGGTTGAGGATCCCGATGCCTGCTACAGCCTGATCTCCTGGTTCTGCAACGAAGAAAATCAGAAGAAGCAGGCCGAGCTTGGCGTGACCATGGCCGGCATGATGAGCGTGTCTGAGGAATTCGCGAATGCGTTCCCGGGCATGGATGTGTCCGCATTCACCAAGGCTGAAGAAGATGCACAGCTGTACTTCAGGCCTTACACCAGGAACACCACTGTTTGGGAAGATAAGCTGCAGCAGGCAGGTGCTTTCCTTGATCCGTGGCAGAATCCGTCCGATCCCGATCTGATGGCTGCAGCATGCGACAATGCACAGGCAATCATCGAGGAAGCAATCGCCAACGAATAATCGAATGCTAAGAAGCATCACGTTATTGACATGTCCTATCTGCCAATGTGATGCAAGCATGATATGAACCCTGACGGGGCTGCCGCAATATAAGGGCGGCAGCCCTGTTCTACAGGAAAGGAGGGGAGAAATACTTGTCTAGACACATGTCTCCCAGAGAGAAAAACGAGGCCAAATGGGGGTTGATCTTCGTAGCGCCGACGATCATTGGTCTGATCATCCTGAACTTCTATCCGATCTTCAATACGATCTGGCAGTCCTTCTGCAAGACAGGTGACTTCGGAAAAGGCAACAAGTTCGTGGGCCTGGCCAACTACTCAAAAGTGCTTTCTTCAGCGGAAACCTGGCAGTCATTCCTGAATACCATCAAATACGCGATCATTGAAGTGCCGTTCGGTATTATCATCGCGCTGATCCTGGCTGTTCTGCTGAACAAAAAGATCGCCGGCCGTTCCGTCTATCGTACGATCTTCTTCCTGCCCATGGTCTGCGCACCTGCTGCAGTGGCCATGGTCTGGAAATGGCTGTACAATACCCAGTTCGGTCTGATCAACAATGTTTTCCATACAAGCGTTGCGTGGATCTCCGATCCGAATATCGCATGGATCTCGATCGGCGTGATCGGTGTGTGGTCGATCATCGGTTACAACATGGTGCTGTTTATAGGCGGTCTGCAGGAGATCCCGGGAGACTTCTATGAAGCAGCTTCCATTGACGGGGCCGGCGGCTTCAGGCAGTTCTGGAACATCACAGTCCCGCTGCTTTCGCCCACCACATTCTTTATTGTCCAGACCCGTATCATCGGCGCCCTGACCATCTTCGACCTGATGTTCATGGTCATGGACAAAACCAATGTAGCTCTTAAATCTGTACAGTCGGTCGTTTATCTTTTCTATCAGTATGCATTTACGAACGGAAACAAGGGATACGGCGCC
>JAGCAV010000020.1 GCA_017652545.1 Lachnospiraceae bacterium | reverse complement strand
TGTGAAAACCCTTTTCCTTTATTATGTATTTATTCTTCTGTCTGAAGTGTTTCGTTTTCATTACCGTCAAAACAACAGCCTGTATTCATTATAAAGCACCTTTCAGAAAAAAACATCATATTTGTTGAAAAATCAGGAAAAATTTATAAGGCTTTGACACCAGACTCCTTATGAGGTATAATGCAAACGATTTCATTAATACCCTTTTGTTTCTGCCTATTTATTAAACCGGTAACAAAAACGGCACACAGCATGCCGGCTGATGAAAGGAGTATCTTTATGATCCCACCCATCTACAAAGCAAAAGAAGAGCGTTACGACAAAATGCAGTACCGCTTCGTCGGAAAGAGCGGCCTGAAATTTCCGGCTGTCTCACTGGGCTTCTGGCACAATTTCGGCTCCATCGGAAAATATGAGACCATGAAGGAGATCTGCCGGACTGCCTTTGACAACGGGATCACCCATTTTGATCTGGCAAACAATTACGGCCCTTACTACGGCGCCGCGGAGACAAATGTCGGACGGATCCTGGAGGAGGACTTTCGCCCTTACCGCGATGAGCTCCTCATATCCTCCAAGGCCGGTTACGATATGTGGCCCGGCCCCTACGGTGTCGGAGGATCACGCAAATACCTGATGGCCTCCCTCGACCAGAGCCTTAAGCGGCTCGGCATCGACTATGTCGATATCTTCTATCATCACTGCATGGATCCCGATACACCCCTCGAGGAGACGATGGAGGCCCTGGTCGACATGGTCCGCAGCGGTAAAGTGCTCTACGCCGGCATCTCCAACTACGATGAGGCGCACACACGGGCTGCCGTCGAATATATGCGCAGCCGCCACTGTCCGCTCATCGTCAACCAGAGAAGGTACTCCATTCTGGACCGTACCATCGAGAAGGACGGCGTTGGCGACTGCTGTCTGGAGGAGGGCATCGGCATCATCGTTTTCAGCCCCCTGGCACAGGGACTGCTGACAGACCGTTATCTGAACGGTATTCCGCAGGACAGCCGTGTGATGACCGATCCCCGGTTCCTGAACAAGTCCGCCCTCACGGAAAAGACCCTGAACGGGATCCGGAAGCTGAATGATCTGGCTTCGAGCCGCGGTCAGACACTGGCGCAGATGGCCCTCGCCTGGCTGCTGCAGCATCCGGTGGTCTGCTCGGTCATTGCCGGTGCTTCCCGTCCCGAACAGCTCCTGGACAACATCAAGGCAATCGAGAACACCTCTTTCAGCGGGGAAGAAAACGAGCTGATCGACCGCATTACCGAAGAGATCATGTAACCGCATCTGCACAGTCACGGTTACGCGTCTTCCAAAGTAATGGAGAAAAAAAAGCCCACCGAACCAGATTTTCTGCCAAATCTGATCCGATGGGCATTTCTTTGTATTTGCAGACCTGTCGCTCAGGAGCAAAAATGTCATCGCCCGACTGAATGGACCCTGAAAACGGAAATATTACTCAGCATTCCTGATGTCCATGATCACCTGTCCGCTCTCCGGCACCGTTACTTCCACACAGCCGGCTTCGGTGCATACCCGCGTCTTCTGAGGCTGAAGCGTCAGGTTGACCGCGACAAGCTTCCCGCTCTTCGGGAAGAAGGCGCAGTCAACGTTCGGATTCTCCGACACGTACATCAGCTCTTCAGCCTTTCCGCTTCTGCAGCTGCAGATGATATTCAGAAGAAGGCGGGTGTTCTCCGGCGAATACGAATAACCGCTCAGGTAAAATCCTGTGCCGGAACCGAACTCATATCTGGTCAGGTCCGGGTACCCGTCGTGAGACAGGAGCACCCGGGCTTTTCCGTCTGTCAGAAAGCGTCCGTCCCTGACCGGAAGAGCACATCCTTCCGGCACCAGCCCGTCCGGATCTTCTGTCACGAAGGACCATCTCCCATGGCAGACCCTGGCGCCGGTGTCCTCATCCACCCCAAGAAGATCCGCCAGGCGGTAGAATCTGTCAGCTCCCTGCGCAGCGGAAGGCTGGTTGATCCCGATCAGTGTGCCGCCTTCATACACCCATTTTGCAACGGCAGCTCCAAGCTCCGGCTCCTTCCAGACATCACCGCCGCTCCATGCATCCCCTGCCCGGCCGCAGTTGATGACCACGTCAAGTCCGTCCAGGGCGCCGGATCTGACATCCTCAAAATTGATGAAGGAAGTATCCACCGGCAGTCCGGCCAGGGATTCTATGACGTGAATCAGGTCGTGCATGTAAGTCTCGTGGAAGTGTCCGGAAAGCGTCCACGGGCGCAGGCTTCCCCAGTCATGCAGAACAGCGACCCTGATGCCGGTCCCTTCCGGCTTTCCTTCTTTGTGCAGCGCTTCCAGCTCTCTGAACTCGTCAGAGATCAGTTCAATATAATCCTGGAAATCCGGGAAGTCCTCCGTCAGATGGAGATACCCGCCAAGGCCGATCCGCTCGATCGGTACGCGCAGGAGGCCGCGCCGCACCCGCATCCAGTACTCCTTCGCATCCCTTGTCGGATCTCCGCCCTCCATGAAGGTCGGGGCGCCGCCCAGTCCGACCGGAAACAGGTACGGATGCAGCCTGATCTCATGTGTCGGCACATCGACACCGGAACAGAGTCTCACCTCATATCCCGAGAAAACACATTTGATCATCCCGTCAAAACCGATCCGCTTAAAGTCAGGTCCGTACGGTTCCAGGCCGATCCAGGAATCATCGTAAAAGACATACGCCTTTTTCCCGTACCCGTGGACCAGTTCCACCATCTCCCTGCCAAGATCGGCCACAAAACCTGAAACAAAGCGCATCCAGTCTCTCTTATGCGGCGACGCCGGCATATGCGTCACCTGGAACTTGCCCTGATTGATAAAATCCTCTGCCGTCAGCGCATACCCGTATGCCGCTTCAAAACGGTCCAGCATCAGCGGGCTGACGGAAAAGTCATAGGATCCCCAGTCCGTGAACAGGTAGCGGTTGCGCTCATCTGATCCCCACATCCAGGTAAAATTGTAGAACAGGGATGTAAAGCGGACCACCGTCGTTGAAGGATGCTCCCTGCACCACCGGTCCAGCCAGTCAAGCAGATACGCGCGCGCCTCGGGATAGACCGGATCCACCGGCATCAGATGCTCCTTCTCCCCCCAGTCGTTGGTCACATGATTGTACATGGAGATCTGTTCCCAGATCTGCCAGGCAAGAAAGCTGACCGTATAGCGGTGGAACGGCTCCGCGTTCCTGATCACAACGGCCTGCTTTTCCCTGTCATATCTCCATGCGGGAGATCCGGATCCCCCCTCCTCATGCAGGGATTCCCCAGTCTCTTTTTCAGGCTCCCGCGGTATGACCGTGCCGGCTGTACGGTCCCGGACCTGCCAGTAGCGCATGGCATCGGCCCCGTCATTGACCTGAAACTGCGGTGCGTAAAACTGCTCCATAAGCGGGACAGAAAGATCAGAAGAAACCGCTGTCACCGGACCGGCAGACAGAAAGGTCTGCTGAAGCATTCCCGGATGCGCCTTCACCCATTCGTTGTGATCCCGGATGATGCAGATCGTGGAATAGATCCCGTATCCCGCATTCACAATGTCATCGGAAAGTACGGTCCCGTCACTGTCGCGGATCACATCAGCTCCCCATTTTTCAGCCATTTTAAGCGTCAGCTGTTCATATCCCGCCTCACCCGGCAGAGTAAATCCTCCTTTGTACCTGCTCATACCTTCACTCACCCTTTCCTTTTTTATCCTTCTGCCGCGCCGCAGGCAGACCGCAAAGTTCTCTCTTATTTCCGGTTCCCCGGTTCCTCCCCGTCTGAGAGTTCAAACGGTATCTCAATCACAACCTGTGTGCCCTCCCCGGGCAGGCTTGTGATCTCAAGCGTATATGGGTCTTTGTATACCTCCCTGATCCGTGCCCTCACATTCCCGACACCGATCTTGTGGACCCCGCCCCTGTGCACATAGTCCTCGCTCAGGATCTGGGACAGCGTCTGCGCGTCCATTCCGACCCCGTCGTCGCTGACCTCGATCAGCAGGATCTGCGTCATGTCATCATGTGTCGTTTTTTCTGCAGTAATGCGGATCTGTCCCGGTCCGTCTTTCGGAGCGATGCCATGGAATATGGCATTTTCCACGACCGGCTGCAGCATGACACAGATGACCCTGCATGCTTCCAGTTCCTCCGGGCAGTCGATCTCCCACGTAAACTTGTTCCCGTACCTGTACGATTGCAGGAACAGGTAACTGCGCACGTTCTTCAGTTCTTCGCCCAGTGTCGTATATACGGAATCCCGGACACGCAGGGTGCTCTGGAGCAGCGAGATAAACGCGTTGGTAAAGTCGGCGATCTGCTGGTTGCCGTCCATCCGGGCCATATACACAATGGAATTCATCGTATTGTAAATAAAATGAGGATTGATCTGAAGCATCAGGTTTTCCGTCTGCATCTGCTGGATCTTTTTCTCATGCGCCACGGATTCGTTCATCAGGTCATTGATGTCCACCACCATCCGGTTGAAGGCTTTTGCCAGATCTTCTATCTCGTCCTGCGTATGGATATCCACACTGACGGAAAAGTCTCCGTGACCGACCGCCTCCGCCGCTTCGCTCAGCGCGTTGATCGGATCCGTGATGCGCCGGATCATATGGCTTAACAGGACTCCCAGGACCAGCAGCATAACGGCAAAAGAGCCGAATATGGGAACGAATGTGGACAGGAACCGCTGGAGCAGTTCCTTTCCGGAGATCCGGGAGATCAGGATCCAGCCGTCGTCCATCTGATCCGATACCACATAGATCTCTCCCCCGCCGGGCCTGTACAGCCCATCCTTCATTCCTCCAAGGATCTCCTCATATGAACAGGGCAGTTCTCCTTCTTCCACCAGTTTCTCTCCTTCTCCGGAGAAGAGCGCATACCCGTTCAGCATGGTCATGTCGATTCCGGTCATATTCCGGAGCGTCCTGTATTCCACGTTGATCAGCAGTTCCCCAAGCTTGTCCCGGGGATCATCCAGAGAAAAGTACCCTGTAATAAATGTGAACACGTCCGTTGTATATCCGCTCTGCATGGGAATGGAGCTGTGAACGCCCGTAAACCCGGATGTCTTCCCGGTCCCCCGGAAATCTCTGAACCAGTCTGTTTCAGCCGGATCCATGTTTCCCCGGACATACCGGCTGGTCAGCGTCTGACCGTCGGTGGTATAGATCGTGATCTCTTCGGTACCGTCAACGATGTGCAGGTATTCCTTCAGCGTATTGCTGATGTTTCTCGCCGCGTACAGCTCGTCTCCTATGTCTTCCGCCTTGCCTGAAATGCCCTTCTGCACCACATCATTGTACACGATCAGCGAAGCAATATTCCTGATTGTACTCTGCAGGGACCTGATCCGGCCGGCTGTCTGCGTCAGCTGGCTTCGCTGGTTGTCGATCTCCCGTTCCCGGCTGCCCCGGTAAAGCTCTGCCGCCACAATGCAGAAAAAGATCACAAAGCCGAGCGTGACGATCAGAAAGACCGTCCTGATCAGCTTGGGTCCAAGCCGGCGTGTTCTGGCCTTCTTCCTTTGTGCCATTTTTTCACCTTCCATGTATCTCTGCGCCGACCTCGTCGTTTCCTCCCCGTCTCTGGTAGTCCCTCGGAGAAATCCCTTCCTTTTTCTTGAATACATAGCTGAAGTACTGTGCCGAGGAGAAGCCCGTCTCCCTCCAGACCTCAGAGGCGGAACGGATGTGTTCCCGCAGCAGATGCTTCGCCTGCGATATTCTGTACTCCGTCAGATAGTCAACCACGGACATATTCATTTCCTGTTTGAAAAGTCTGCGCAGATGGCCCTCCGATATGCCGGCCGCGACCGCAATGTCAGCAACGGAAATATCCCGGATGTATTCCCTGCGGATAAACTGCTGGGCTCTGAGGACATATTCCGAATACTGCAGGCCTGCCGTCCGCTCCCGCTCTTCAAAATAAAGTTCCATGCAGTTGAGTAGCGCGCGTTCCAGATCCGCGTAACTGGTATAGCTGCGTGAGATCGCCAGGTGCTCCAGGCCCTTTCCGTCCCGCAGGGTGCATCGCCGGAGAACCTGATAGTAGCTGCGCATGTGTTCCATATAAAGTGTCTGCGTATCATATGTTCTGCAAAGATCAAAATACGTCTCCGACATTTCCGCTGCCCGGGCATGTTTTCCGTCCGTCAGCAGCCGGTAGATCTCCTCCACCATCTCTTCGGGCCGGGATTCTCTCCTGTCGGGAACAGTAATTTCATCCATGCCGAAAATCGACTGATCCCTCTTTGCATACAGATAACCGGTCCGTTTTTCAAGCTCCCGGTACTGCTCCTGCAGTTCAAAAAAATGAAGGCAGATATCTGACCCGATGCATTTCCAGTCGGTACTGTTCTGTGCGATCTTCGACAGAATGACATCAGCCATCTGGAACAGCCTGCGGCGGCTGTCAACCACGGATTCGCTGATAAATACCACGGCGCAGTATTCACGGTTCCGCATCTGGGCAAACGCGGCGCATCTCATTCCCTTCGGAAAATCCATATGCCCGAGTTCGTATGTATCAAGAGACAGGTTCTCCTCTGCCGCAGGATCCGGTTCTATCATGAAGCGCATGGGCCGGTAAAACGTCAGCAGGGCATAGCGCTGCAGGGCTCGTTCCTCATAAATGTGATCCTCCCCGCCCCGGGAATTCCCAAGCAGGAAATCCCTGATGTTCCGCTCAAGGATCATCTGCCGCTGCTTTCTCTGGTCAGAAAGCTCCTGCTGTGCTTCCTCCAGGATCCCCGCCAGCATTTTTTCAGTCAGTTCATTCTTCAGCAGGTAATCCGACACACCGATCTTCACGCCTTTTTTGGCATATTCAAAGTCTTCATAGGAGGTCAGCAGATAGACCCGGCTGTCCCCTGTCTTCAGGATCTTTTCTGCCAGTTCCAGACCGTCCATCACCGGCATGCTGATATCCGTAAAAACAATATCCGGATGCATGGATCTGATCTCATAGTACGCCCTGGTACTGTTGGTCTGCGTTCCGACAATCTCGCACGGGAAGCCGCTCGCCTCCAGAAGCATCTCCAGATAGCGGATCGCCATCGGCTCATCATCAACAATATAGATACTGATCATGCAGGCGCCTCCCCCCTGACAATGATATTCTGCTCCGCATTCCTGTTCATTTTTGATGATACCACGGATTGCTTTGTCCGTGACAGCCAAAAGCCCAACATGTTCAATATTTGTGTAAAATGTTCGGATTCCTTCAGGATATGACAGGCTGTCTGTACCTTAGAATCCTGATGTGAATCATGACACAGGTCAACCGGCCCGCAAAGAAAGGATTTTCCATGATACGTGCATTTGAAACCCACAGGATACGAAAGACCCGTGAACTGTCATCCTCCCTCTGGGACTTTCGCACCCTGCCCGATGACTGCCCTTCCGTCAGTTTTCCGATCGCCGTACCCGGCTGCTGGGAAACATATCCCCAGACCAGGACCTACCGCGGCAAAGCTTCCTATGAGAAGCAGTTCGAAGCCGGGGGACATATCCGTCTTGTCTTTGAAGGCGTCAGCCATACTGCGGACGTTTTTCTGGACGGGCAGCAGGTCGCATCACACTACAACGCCTATACACCGTTTGACGCTGTGATCCCCGATCTGAAGAAAGGACGGCACAGCCTGAAGGTACTGGTGGACAATGCGTACGGTCCCGGGTCAACGCTGCACATACCGAATGACTACCAGACCTACGGCGGAATCTCCAGAGGCGTGACCCTGGAATTTCTTCAGGACGCTTTTATATCCGGCCTGTATTTCACACCGGTGCGCACAAAAGAAGAATGGCACGGGAACGTGGAAATAACCGTTCAAAATCTC
>JAGCAV010000222.1 GCA_017652545.1 Lachnospiraceae bacterium | reverse complement strand
GGATGACAACGACCTGCTAAAGATCCACCTGGCGGACAGCGCCATGAAGATGGAGAGCGCAGCGGACAGAGCGCATCCGAGAAAAATGCTGGTGAAGATCAGCAACAAGGCCCACGTAGACGGCACGGCCATGCTGTTGGACGCGATGGCCATGAGGATATTCAACTGGGACAAGCTGGGAAGCAGACTGATAAACAAAACAAAACAGAAGGCCGCGGAGGCGGAGGGGTGATTGACGGATGGGAATGTTTGAAAAGATCTTCGGCAAAAAGGAACAGAAGGAAGCGCTGAAGAATGCGCAGATCTTCCGGATGCTGGAGGGATATACGCCTGCATGGACTACCTGGCGCGGATGCGTATATGAAAGTGAACTGATCCGGGCAAGCCTGGACGCCTGGGGACGGCATACAGCAAAACTGAAGCCGAACCTGAAGGGATCGGCACTGCCGGAGCTTCAGAACAGGCTGAAGGTGAGGCCGAATAAGTACAACGAGTGGAGCAAGTTCCTGTATCAGGCGGCAACTGTGCTGGGCGTGCGGAACAACAACTTCATCGTGAAGACCAGGGCGGAGGACGGAACGGCCACAGGAATCCTCAACATTGTTCCGCAGGAATGGGAAATGGTCGAATATAACGACGAGCCGTGGATAAGGTTCTATCTGAGCAACAACAAGCGGAGGGCGGAACGGCTGGCGGACGTCGGCATCATGACGCGGTACCAGTTCAGGAGCGAACTGTTCGGCGAAAACAACGAAGCGCTCGATCCCGTGCTGGATCTGATCAGCATACAGCGCCAGGGCATCAAGGAAGGCATCAAAAACGGCAACAGCTACCGGTTCTACGCAAAGAGCGACAACTGGGCGAGTGATGAAGACATCGGCCAGGAAATGGAACGGTTCAACCAGTTCACCTTCGGCAACAAGAAAACAGCCGGAGGTGTTTTGCTGTTCCCGAACACATACGATGACATCCATGAGATGAAGGCCAGCGGCTACACCATCGACAAGGATCAGCAGGAACACATCAAAACGAATGTGTTCGACTACTTCGCGGTAAACGAGGACGTTATCCAGAACAAGGCCATCGGCGACGGATGGCTGGCCTTCTATGAGGGCATGATTGAGTGGATCGCCATCCAGATGAGCGAAGTGATCAGCGGGATGCTGTTCACAGACCGAGAGAGGATGGGATACGGGAACGAAATCTTCTTCACCAGCAACAGGCTTCAGTACATGAGCAATAAGGACAAGCTGGAGGCCATCAAGACAAACGCAGACAGGGGACTGATGACCAGGAACGAATTGAGAGAGATCGAAAACCTGGCACCGCTGCCTGAACCTTACGGAAGCCAGATTCCGGCACGGGGAGAATACTACGACATTATGAATCCGCCGGAAAAAAAGACCGGGGACGGCGGAGGTGCGAATGAGTAACAGACGGGTTGCGGTGTACATGGGTACACGGAACTACTACGACATGATGGTCATCGCGGCAAAGAGCCTGCTGAGCCACACACGGATGGATCGTGTGTGGTTTTTGATTGAGGATGATGAATTTCCGCAGGAACTACCGGAGGTGATCCAGTGCAAGAACATCAGCGGGCAGGAATACTTCCCGCCGTGGGGGCCGAACTACGACGCACACTGGACATACACCTGCCTGCTGCCGCTGGCCTATCCGGACATCTTCCGGGAAGAGGACAGGGTGCTGCGGCTGGACGATGACACGATCATCATGAAGGACATCGGCGGACTGTTCGACATGGATATGGAGGACAACTACACGGCGATGGTGGAGGAACCGGTGCGGAGCAAATTCCCGTTCAGGTACTTCAATGCTGGCGTGTGCCTGATGAACCTGAAGAAGTTCCGTGAAACAGGGATCTGGCAGAAGATGATCGACATGGCCAACAGCATGGAACTGACGGCGATGGATCAGGACGCGATCAACGTGTTCTGTCAGGGACAGATATCCAAGTTGCCTCCGGTGTGGAACATGGCGGAACACATAACGGAACACGCGAATAATCCGTACATCATCCATTACGCGGGATGCCTGAAGCCGAGGATGGCATGGGCATGGAACGAATACAAGGACAAGGACTGGAGGGATTGCAATGCCGGTAAAGGTGAGTGAAAGAGAATACCGGGACATTGACCTGCTGATGGAATGCAGGGCGATGGAAGACGGACAGGAAGTGGTGGAAGGATACGCCACGACATGGGACGAGTATCTGCTGTGGGATGACGGTGAATACAGACTGTATGAACGGTTCGATCCGCACGCCTATGACGAGTGCGACATGAGCGACGTGATCCTCCAGCTAAACCATGAGGGCCGGGTGTACGCCAGAGGCGGGAACAAAACGCTGACGGTTGGGCCTGATGCCAAAGGACTGCATACATTGGCCTACCTGGGCGGAACTGAAGCCGGGAGACAACTGAAGGAAGAAGTCAAAGGCGGATACCTGACAAAAATGAGCCAGGGGTTCAGGGTGGCGGAGCAGAGGCGTGAAGTTGTGGAGAACACGGCGGAAAACCGGATTGACATCCACAGATTAATCACGAAGGTAGCCAAACTATATGATGTTTCGATTGTTTCGTTGCCAGCAAACGAAGCAACAAGCATATCCGCAAGGAGCGTCGGCGAGGGAGTGATCGCTGATGTTAAGGAGGAGCGCCTTGCCATTGAGGCCCAGCGGAGGAAGAAAGAACAGATCGCCATACTGGCGGGAACTATCTGACAAGGAGGAAAAACAAAATGAAGTACAAGACGATGCAGGAAATTGAAACCCGCAAGGCCCAGATCCTAGAGGAAATGGAAAAGGAAGGCGCCGACCTGGACGGCCTGAAGAAGGAAATGGAAGAACTGCGGCAGAACGCGGACGAACTGCGTGAGGCTGCCAAGCAGGCGGAGGAAACCCGCAAGGCCATCGCCGAAGGCGCGAAGGGCGTGACCGTGATCGAAACCCGCAAGGCTGAAACCACCAGCAAGACCGTGGACGAGATCCGCGGCAGTGCTGAATATGCCGAAGCCTTCAAGAGCTACATCCTGACCGGCGACGACAAGGAGTGCCGCGCACTGCTGACAACCAACGCCACGAGCGGCGGTCAGGTGCCGGTTCCGGTGCTGGTGGATCAGATCATCCGCACCGCGTGGGAAAATGACACCATCCTGAGCCGCGTCCGCAAGACCAGTTTCAAGGGCAACCTGAAAGTCGCCTTTGAACGTGCTGCTGATCCGGCCTATGAGCACGGTGAAGGTACCACGGCTGTGACCGAGGAAGACCTGACCCTGGGCATCGTGGAAATGGTGCCGAAGAACATCAAGAAGTGGATTCGTATTTCCGACGAATCCGTGGCACTGGGCGGTGAAGCCTTCGTCCGCTATGTGTACGAAGAACTGACCTACCAGATCATCAAGAAGCTGAGCGCTCTGGTGATCGGTGACATCGCCGGAGCAGGCACCAGCCACACTTCCAGCGCCATCGGCGTTCCGAAGATTGAAGGCGCTCCCAGCCTTACCATCGTTCCGGAAGCCGAAGCGAACCTGAGCGATGAAGCACGGGATGTGGTTGTGATCATCAACCGCCTGTCTTCCGCGGCCTTCAACGAGGCGCGGGTCGCTGGCAATTTCGCCGTCGATCCCTATGACGGACTGACCGTGCTGTATTCCAGCGCACTGCCGGCATACTCCACTGCCAGCGACAACGCGGTGTGGATGATCGTGGGCGACCTGGGCGGTGAGCAGGTGAACTATCCGGAAGGCGAAGGCGTGATCATCAAGTGGGATGACCTGACCGAAGCCGAGGCTGACATGGTCAAGGTCGTTGGCCGTCAGTTCGCTGCGCACAAGATCACCGGCCCCGGACGTTTCGTGAACGTCAAGAAGGCCGCTGCGGTGGTAACCACCTGATGAAAATAAAAACGGAGGGCTGACTCTATGAAGCTGAAGCTGACGAGAGCAGCGAGAATC
>JAGCAV010000221.1 GCA_017652545.1 Lachnospiraceae bacterium | reverse complement strand
TGCCGCCAGAAGGTGCGCAGGCGATGACAAACGCATATTACGATTATTTCAAAGTGGAAACAATAACCAACATACCCATGTTTGCATCATCCGAAGACGCGGAAGCCTACGCTGCATCCGTGCAGCTGGTGTACGACACACCGACCACGGAACACGCGGCGGCGCTCGAATCTTTGCTGGATGAAACGCTGTTATGGGGAGAATAAAGGAGGGAGACAAAATGAAGGTAACAGAGAGCACATTGATCTACGAGCAGGAGCAGAACTACGTAAAGGCCACGATCTACGCGGACAGCACCCCGTCACCGCTGCCGAAACCGGAAGACATCGAAGGTCTGGACAATACGTGGAAGTTTACACCGGACAGTCTGCTGTACATTGTCGGCAATGGTGATGCATATCTGGCTGGCGAGGACGGCCAGTGGCACAAGCAGTGATGGGAGGGTGAGACAATGACAGCATTAGAAGCATATATACTTGCAAGAGCTTTTACAAAGCAGGCAATCGCTGGCGCTGGAGCTTTAAAGGGTGCACCCTGCCAGATCCAGTCGATCACTCCGATCACCGGCGGCAATCGCATCACGTTTGCCTGGGAGACCAGCGAAGGCGAAACAGAGACGGATACTCTGGATGTGATGGACGGCACCAACGGAACCAACGGCACGGACGGCACAGATGGTACAGACGGCGTTGGAATCAGCTCGATCACATTTAAGGAAAAGGACGCGAGCGGCAACAATGTGTACACTGTCACATTGACCAACACAAACACATACGACATCACCTGCCCGATCGGACCGCAGGGTGAGACCGGAGCAACCGGAGCAACAGGCGCGACCGGCAATGGGATCGCGTCAATCACAAAGACCGGGACATCTGGACTTGTGGACACGTACACGATCACATACACAAACGGCCAGACAAGCACGTTCACCGTGACCAACGGGGCAGGAAATAACGAGTTTATCGGCACGCTTGCGGAGTGGAACAACTTGACAACAGCCGAGAAGAAAGCATTCGACACCTATCAGATCACGGATGATTATTCCGAAGCACTGATGCCTAACTACTCCACTGTTGAACAGAAGACGGGGCAGAAATGGATTGACGGGAAGGATATTTATTTCCGCACTTTCACAGGGTTATCAATACAGAGTAATACCTCGTGGATAAATACTGATATTGATATAAGTTATGTTGAAACGATCGTTGATGGTGTTGCACTTGATAATGCCGGCCAGGTGATTACCAACAGTTTCGGAGGGACAAGCGGTGGCGTGCTGCTTTTAAGGTCGCTGTTCATTGGTAACACGATTGCAACAGTAACAATTTATTACACAAAAAAGGCATAAGGAAAGGAGACAATCATGAGCGTAGGAGCAGTTAATAAGCAGACAGGCGACCGCATCCCTACAGCAGGGATGACCGTTGTTGATTCGGTATTATCTGGGAGTTCGACAAATCCCGTACAGAACAGGGTGGTTAAGGCGGCGTTGGATGGAAAAGCCGACACGGACATTGTAGCAAGTGACTTCGATGCGACTGCATCATACACGGCAGGGGACTACTGCATCTATGATGGAAAGTTCTATAAATTCAAGGCTAGCCATTCCGGAGCGTGGGCGGCGGCTGATGTGGATGAGATCAAGATTGCCGGGGAATTAAGTTCGTTAAAGAGTGGTTTAAATAAGCCGTGCACCTTTACCGAGGCAGAAAATGTAACATTCATTCATGCGAGTATTGCAGTCAACAATAGCAATGTCAACATATCACTAATGGCAACTATGACTTGTACTGCTGGCACATGGGTAAGTGTTGGAACTGTTAGTAAAAGACCTAGTGACCTCGTGGTAACGGCTGGTGTTAGATCTGGCGATGGCTCATATTTGGGGATGGTTGAAATATCAACACAGGGCTTGATTAGGTTATACCCTACACAGACCATTTCAGCCAATGATGGGTTAGCATTTTCGATCGCCTATCGTACTAACGACTAGTTAATTAAAGGGCAGTTTTACGAACGAATTTTTGGGGAACCGTTCGCGTTGAATAGTGGAAATCGAGCGGCAGGCTACTTGGGAGCAAAAGGTCATAGGGTAGCCATTATGGGTCAGATTAAACCATGAGGACTGGAGGGAGAAATGGACGGATTGAAGAAGATCCAGGCGGTTATTGTGGGACTGTTTGCAGGCTTGACGGGATGGCTGGGAAACCTTGCCATCCCTGTTTATGTTTTGCTGGCCTGCAATGTGATCGACTACATCACCGCACTGATAGCGGCACCAAAACGAGGGCAGGAGATTGACAGTCTAAAAGGTTTTAACGGATTGAAGAAGAAGGTGCTCATGTATCTGCTGGTGGCTGTGGGTGGCCTGATCGACATACTGGTGAACTATGCAGCGCAGTCGGTGCGTCCGGACTTCCAACAACCGTTTATTGTGGCCGTGGTGGTTGCTCTCTGGCTGGCATTTAATGAGATGTTGAGCATCATCGAGAACATCAGCGATGCAGGCGGTCCGGTGCCGCCATTTCTTAAAAAGTTGGTGAAATCATTAAAGAAAAAGACCGAGGAGGTGGCGGGAAGTGAGCGAGAGCAAGCTGGTCCAGTATCGGAATTTGACAAAAAACTATAGCAGACGCACGGAAAGCATCGGAAAGATTGCGATCCATCACGCGGCAGCAGTGGCATCTGCCAAAAAGATCGTGGACGGATTTATCCCGGCACAGCGGAAAGCATCCGCGACATATGCGATCGGGAACGATGGCGACTTCGGGCAGTCAGTGCTTGAGTGCAACCGGCCGTGGACAGATAGGAGCACATGGTGCGACAATAAGGCTGTGACGAT
>JAGCAV010000220.1 GCA_017652545.1 Lachnospiraceae bacterium | reverse complement strand
GCCCTTCCCGCCTGATCAGGGCAATGTCTTCCATGGACCGGATCCCGCCGGCGTAGGTGACCGGTTTGCCCGAACGAGCCGCGTAGCTGCCGAGCAGTGATGCCAGCGCCTGATCCGGACCGCTCTGTTTTCCCTCCACGTCCACACCGTGGACCAGGAATTCGCTGCAGCTCTCACCCAGGCGTTCCAGAAGATTCTGATCCAGCTTCTCTTCGGTGAAGGTCTGCCACCTGTCGGTCACAACATAATACGCACCCGGCTCATCGCTCTGCCCTTGCGTTTTCCTGACCCTGGCACTCACATCCAGAACCAGGTGTTCCCTTCCGACAGCCCTCACCAGTTTTTCAAGCGCCTCATAATCTATATGCCCTGCGCGGAACACATACGAGGTTACGATCACATGGGATGCGCCGGCATCCAGAAAGATCCCGGCATTTTCCGGCGTGATCCCTCCGCCTGCCTGCAGGGTTCCCGGCGCTGCCCGAAGCGCATGAAGCGCCTGCGCTTTCGTTTCTTCATAAAAAGGCGAGGAGGCAGCGTTCAGCATGATCACATGCCCGCCGTCAAAACCGTCCTTTGCGTAGAGGCGCGCGTACCAGGCGGCATCTTTCTCTGAAATAAAATTCTCTGCGGCCAGGTCTCCCCGGTCGCAGAGTGAGCCTCCGACGATCTGTTTCACTTTTCCGTTGTGGATATCAATACAGGGTCTGAATCGCATGACCTGTCCGTGATCCTTTCATGTCAAATAGCCTGAACTGCCGCTCGTTACCGCTCTTCTCCCATAAAGAACAGCGCCACAACGCCCGGACCCGTATGCGCTCCGATCGTGGAGCCGACATAGTGGATCAGAACTTCCCTGATGCCATAGCGGGCCTTGATCTGCTCGGCCATCCAGCTGACCTCCTCGTAGCAGTCGCCGTGAGAGATCATGATGCAGTCGTCAATGTTTTCCTGTGCCCATTTTCCCTGCTTGGCTTCGATGCTGTCTATCAGCGCCATAAGGGATTTCTTTCTCCCGCGGACTTTCCCGATGTTGATCAGTCTTCCCTCGTCGTCCACATGCAGGACAGGCTTGATATTGACCAGGCTTCCCACGATCGCGGTCGCTTTGGAAACGCGGCCGCCCCTGTGAAGGTGGAACAGGTCATTCACCGTAAATGAATGCACCACATTCAGTTTATGCTTCTCCGACCACTCGACCACTTCCTCATAGGATGCGCCTTTTTCACGCATCATCAGCGCCTTGTGGATCAGCAGGCCCTCTCCCATGGAGGCTCCCAGTGAATCAATAACCGTAATGCGGCAGTTTTCCTCTTCCTCCATGATCTCACGCGCTGCCGTGTACACGCTGGAAAAGGTGCCTGAAATAGCGCTGGATACCGCAAAAAAGATGATGTCTGTGTTTTCCTTCAGGAACTCCCGGAACTTGATCTTTGCCACTTCAGGGGTGATCTGCGAAGTGACGGGCATGGAGCCGGCCCTCATCCTGTCGTAGAACTCCTTGTCGTCGATCATGTTGTTCTCACTGTATGTCACGCCATCCAGCAGCAGACTCAGAAACATTCTCTTCAGCCTGTACTTCTCACAGTAATCATCCGGCAGGTCTGCCATGTTATCCGATGCAATTATATATTTGTCCATACTCACAACACCATCCGTCCTTCCTTCGGTTACTTTTCAATATGATGATCCTGGAAATATGTTATCCGCTTTCCGTTCTTTTGGCAAGATGAAATTAAGGCTGCCAAAGATCCGTCACAGGTCACTGCCCGAAGCAGCCATCATGCCGTCAGGTTCTGGGCCCAGGTTCCGGCCTTCGTCATCCGCCATCCGATCAGGCATTTGATCAGTTCGGAAGCCCGGACGATTGCATACATGGGCAGGATCGGAATCCCTGTCAGATGCGCCAGCACCCACGCTGTCGGCACCGTGATCACCCACAGCAGGAGCGCATCGAACACAAACGTGGTCAGGGTCTTTCCGCCGGAACGCAGGATGAAGTAACAGGCGGTGCAATACGCGTGCATGGGCATGAACATCGCTTCGATCCGGATCAGTCCGCTCGCCATATTTTTGATCTCATCTGAGGTATTGTAGATCTGCGGGAAGAAGGGAGAGATCATGAATAAAAGGATTCCGGCCATCATACAGATCAGGATCGTGAACAGCGTCAGTTTCCCGGCGTCTTCCCTGGCCTTCTGGATCTCTCCGGCTCCGAGCTTCTGTCCCAGAATGATCGCGATGGCGCTTCCCATGGCGATAAAGGAAACGTTGAACACATTGACGATCGTCGAGAAAATATTGGTGGCGGCCACCACAGACAGTCCGCGGACCGAATAACACTGGTTCAGTGTGGCCTGCGCGCCGGACCAGAGGGCTTCATTGGCCAGCAGGGGCAAAGCCCTGGTGATCATCTTCCTGACCTTCCATGCGGGAATCACAAACAGATGCCTGTATACACCCTTTATAAACGGATACCTGTCGGCATGCATGTGTGTCCATCCGGCGACCAGGATCAGTTCCACAAACCTGGAAATGACCGTTGCCGCAGCCGCGCCGGCCGCGCCCATTGCTGGGGCTCCGAATTTTCCGAAAATCAGGATGTAATTGCCCAGCAGGTTCACGAGCACGGCTGCAACGCCTGCATACATGGGCACCATGGTTTCTCCCGTTGCGCGAAGCGTCCCGGAATATGCCTGACCCAGCGCGAACGGAAGCAGGCCCGCATACATGATCAGCAGGTATTCCTTCGCAAAATGGAAGGTCCTTGCGACGTTACCCACGCCCCCGTCACTGTGAAGGTACAGGCCGATCAGATGATCCGAAAACAGCCACAGGATCCCGGTACCCAGGGCTGTCAGCACAGCTGCGATGATCACCTGGAGCCGCACGGTGTCGCGTACGCCTTCCTCATCCCCGCTTCCGTAATACTGCGAGGTAAAAATGCCAATGCCGGTCAGGCCCCCGAAAATGCACAGATTAAAAATGAACAGCAGCTGGTTGACGATCGCGACGCCGGACATGGAATCGGTCCCGACACGGCCTACCATGATGTTGTCCAGCATGCCCACAAAATTCGTGATCCCGTTCTGGATCATGATCGGCAGGGCGATCAGTATCGTCTTTTTGTAAAAATCTTTTGTTCCTATCAGTCTCCTCATAAGTCGTCATTTATTCAGGGCAGCACTCAGGGAATTCGGGATGCCCCGGGGCCCCCGGACGGCAAAGATCCCATACTCTGCCTTCAGCACGTCGAAAGTAAACCGGTCCGGCGCATAGCGCTTCTGCAGCCTGATCTTCATCAGCGCCGTGATCGTCAGGTTCCTGTCCTGATACCGGTACGGAATGCCGGTCTCAATCACCTTACATTTGTACAGCACCGCGGAAACCGGTGCCCCGACGTACATGAAGACTGTATCTCCCTTTTTGATCCCTGCCCCCTGCTTCCAGTCAATGGTGTCCGTATCATCGAAGGCATGGACGATGTCGTAGTACTTCGGGTTCGAGGGGATGATCCACTCTTTGGGCGGGCGCACCTTCTCCTTCTTCTTTGCGGATGCGGTCGCCAGGAAGCTCATGTCGATCAGTTCGAATACCTTTTCTTCCGGTACCGTGCCGTCCAGCACGACGCTGATCCAATGCATCTTGTTCATATGGTACGCAGGCATAATGCCCTCTTCCCGGATGATGATATCCCGGTAGAACATGTCGTCGATCTTCAGGTTGACGACATCCGTCGGGCCGCTGCCGGCAAGATGGAGTTTCTCCCCGGGTACTGTCATAACCAGCGCGAACCATTTCTTATTGTCCTCATGACGGAAAACCGCATTGTCATCATACCTTCGCCATGGGTATTCCGGTTTCGCCTTATATCTCTTTCTGATGTAATCAAACACCGTCTGCCGGTCCATCTTTACCTTCCCCGCATCACGATCATTTCCGTGCTTCTTGTCACGCCTGCCACTTCAGGACCGTATGGATCTCCGCCATGTAGCCCTCGTCATCATTCGGTGTCTCCAGAATAAACGGCAGTCCATCCAGGATGGGATGCAGGGCGATCCGCTTCATGGCTTCCATGCCGATCGCCCCCTGCCCCAGTTTCTCATGACGGTCCTTATGGGAGCCGCAGCCGTTTTTACTGTCATTGAAATGAACCGCCCTCAGCCTGGAAAGCCCGATCACGTCATCAAAGTGCTGCAGCACACCATCCAGGTCATGAACGATATCATATCCGGCATCCCAGACATGGCAGGTATCAAAACACACGCCCAGCTTTTCCCTGTGCACTGACCGGTCAATGATCTCCCGAAGCTCCTCAAATGTTCCGCCGATCTCGGATCCTTTTCCGGCCATGGTTTCCAGCAGCACGGTCGTTCTCATATCCGCTCTCATGACATGGTTCAGCGCATCCGCGATCTGACGGATCCCCGTTTCGGTTCCCTGGCCGGTATGCGAACCCGGATGAAAGTTGTAATTGTTTCCCGGAAACAGTTCCATGCGCTTAAGGTCCCGCGTCAGCATCTCCAGCCCGTTGGCCCGGGTTTCTTCATTTGCAGAGCACAGATTCATGGTATAGCTGCCGTGAGCGACCAGCGGCCCGAAGTGTTCCCTCTCCAGATGACGAAGCAGGTTCCCGGCATCTTCCGGAATCACCGGCTTTGTCCTGCCGCCGCGCGGATTCCTGGTAAACCACGCGAATGTATTTCCTCCGAAACGGCTCATGGTTCTGCCCATAGCCTCATACCCGTCCGTGACTGACAGGTGACACCCGATATAGATCATTTTTCTCTGCTTTTCTTTTTTACTGTCTCTTACAGTGTCTGCTCCGTTCTTCCGATAATGTCATCCTGTGTGGCTTTGGATAAGACATTAAAGAAGGCGCTGTAGCCTGCGACACGCACGATCAGATCCTTATGCTTCTCCGGATGTGCCTGCGCATCCAGCAGTGTCTCCCTGGAGACGATGTTGTACTGCACATGATAGCCATGGAGCCTGTTGAAGAAAGCGGCGATCAGCATTTCCAGCTTCTGTTTGTTCTCCGCGCTGGAGAGCATGGACGGCGTCATCTTCTGATTGAGCAGAACACCGCCGGTGATCTTTTCCGTACGCAGCTTGGAAACGGATTTGAACACGGCCGTCGGCCCGTTTTTATCGGCATTGTGCGCCGGAGAACAGCCCTCTGCCAGCGGTTCATGCGCCTTCCGCCCGTCAGG
>JAGCAV010000219.1 GCA_017652545.1 Lachnospiraceae bacterium | reverse complement strand
GCAGGAGGAAGCAGCGGCCTGGGCGCTGGCAGAAGCGGAGGCAGCAGCGTGTGCGCAGGCAGATGCGGAGGCTGCGGCGAGAGCCCAGGCGGAGGCGGAAGCTGCGGCGAGGGCCCAGGCGGAGGCGGAAGCTGCTGCGAGAGCGCAGGCAGAGGCGGAAGCTGCTGCGAGAGCGCAGGCAGAGGCGGAAGCTGCGGCGAGAGCGCAGGCAGAGGCGGAAGCGGCAGCAGCGGCGCAGGCCCAGGCAGAAGCGGAAGCGGCAGCACAGGCCCAAGCGGCAGCGGCAGCACAGCAGCCGGAAGCGGAAGCAGCAGCGCAGCAGACAGAAGCCGGGAATGAGGTCGAACAGGCCCCGCTGCCGGAAACCATTCCGGATGAAACAGATACGCCTGTCCCGGAGACCGGCACCGAAGCGGCAGCTTCAGAAACCGAGCCCGATGAGACGGTGGTATCAGCGGAAGCGAATGAGACCGCGCTGGAGCAGATGACGGAAGAGTCTGCGCCGGGTGAGTTCGTCATGCCCGAAAATGAAGAGGCGGAAAGCCCGGATTCGGATGAGGTCATAACCGAATGGGATGAGGAAGAGGTCGCTTTCGAGGCGGCGCTGGCCGGAGGAGACGGCGAATCTACAGAAAAGCCGACTGAAGCTGTCACCGAGAAACAGACGGAAACCGAGATTCCGGAAGGAAAGGCCACCATCATCAGCACCGTCGGTACGGACGGCAAGGAAAAGGCGAGCGATGATGATCCTGCTTATTTTAAGAATGATTCCGTTGTGACGGGCAAGGATATTGTCGAGGGATTCAAGAACGCGATCCAGAAAGCGATAGAAGATCTTTTTGCAACTTTGACAGAAGCCGTGAAGAGCGCCACGATCGAAGTGGATGCCGGTACATATGACGGGGACATTGAGATTGACGCGGAAAATCTGCCGCTTTCGATCAATGCGGATACATTCAAGGATAATTTCATCCTGAACATCATTGCGAAGGCAACGACCCGGGAGAGGGACGGCAATACCAACGCTCCGAAGGACGGTACGGTCCAGGCGGATGCTGACGACAGCGTCAATGTGAAAGGCAATGTCGTCATCAAGGGCATCAATGTCCTCATGGCCGGCCTGAAATTTGCCGCCGACAAGACGATCTCCGTGGAGAACGGAAATCTTGATCTGTACGGCACCGCAAAGGACGATACGCTCAATCTGGAGCTGGGCAAGGATTCATCCGTGAAGGTGGTCTCCGGCGACGGCGATGACACCGTAAAAACGAAGATTTCAGAGGATTCCAAGGCCGATATCACCACCGGAGGCGGCAACGACAAGGTGGAAGTGGATGCGCAGGTCGGTTCCAAAGAGCTGAAGGTGGATACCGGAGAAGGAAACGACACGGTCAGCCTGAAAGCCTCCGGCACGGCAGACGCCGATAAAGGAACCCAGACGGCAACAATTACGACCGGCGCGGGCAAAGACCAGGTCAATCTTGATATTTCCGCGGCTGATGTGTTCGATACCATCAACCTGGATGCGGGTGACGGAGATGACAGGCTCCATCTGACCGGTGAACTGAAAAAGGATGAAAGCGAGCGCATCACAGGCGATGCCAGCGGGCTGGTCATCAAGAATAAGCACTATGAGAAGGTCACGACAGAAGGGGCAAAGAGCCCGGGCCTGCTCAACCTGACGCTGACAAGTGTTGACCGCTTTACCGATGAGCTGTCGAACAAGGAAAAGGTCGAGCTCAAATACGAAGAGGGAAAAGAAGGCAATACGCTGAAGAAAACGGCAGATGGCACGTATGTGTATGAGGGCGGCGCGGCTGCCTTTACGGACTATGTGCTGAAGCTGAATACCAGTGATATTCAGTCTCTGTCCATGGCCGGTCTGGACGGTCAGACAAGCAGTGCCTTCCTGACCAACCTGATCATCGACTCGGGCGAGACGGGTGAAGGCTCCTCCCTGAAGATCCGTAATCTGAACGCGGCAGGGATGAACGTCAATATGACGGCTTCAACGTCCGGAACGATCAACAAGACGGCACAGATCGACATCCTCGGAACGGTGATCGCAAGGAACCTGATCGTGAAGGCCGTGTCCGGCAGTGATGACGACCTGAAGCTGAAGGCGGAGATGATCTTTGACGGGGATGAGCTGGCGAGCTTCTTCAAGCAGGCTGTCTCGGACCTGTTCAATGTCAAGAATACAGCCGTCGTCAATATCGGAAAAGACGCTGTCATCTATTCGGAAGGGGATATTGACATATCCGCCGAAGCCAAACAGAAGGGATCCATTATCAAGCTCCCGGATACCAGTGATCTGCAGATCGGAAATCTGGCTGACGTGAACAACATGACCAATCTGGTCAATGTCAAGGTCGGCACCGCCAAGATCAATGTTGATGACAAGCTCTATGCCGGGTACAAGGCGGATGGATCAAAGTCCGGCCTGGACGGTTCCATCACAATGAAAACCGATGTGAATTCCAACGCTGACACAGGCAGCAACAATGCATGGCTGTCTTCTTTGGCTGTCGGCGTGATCGTGGATGAGTCGGTGTTCAATCTGAACAGCGGTGCCCAGCTGC
>JAGCAV010000218.1 GCA_017652545.1 Lachnospiraceae bacterium | reverse complement strand
TGTAAGGATTATCCAGCTGCAGCAGTTCCCCGATCAGCGCATCCACTTCCTGCACCGAATACCTGTGGTTGCCCTTGATGGCGGCTTTACAGGCCATGCCGGCCAGCTTTTCAAAAACGAATTCCATACTCGGTGTGCCGGTCGCCTCATTCAGCGAGTCCAGCATCGCAATGAACAGCTCCCCGTCCGTAAACCCGTAGAGATTGTCCGGCACCGCCCGGATCGCATACTCCCTGCCCCCGAAATGCTCAACCTCAAAGCCTGCCTCCTCAAAGAAATGCCTGTACTTCTCAAACAGTTCCGTCTGCGGCAGGGTCATCGTCACAATGATGGGAACAGCCAGCTGCTGCGACGTCATCTGCTTTTCCTTCATGGCCCGGACAAGCCGTTCATAGATCACCTTCTCATGGGCAGCGTGCTGGTCGATGAGGTACATGCTGTCCCTGAACTGGACGATCCAGTATGTGCCGAACACCTGACCGATCAGCTGATATTCCTTCACGTGTTCCGGCGTAAGCAGACGGTCATCGAACAGGCTTGTCTGAACAGGGGTCCCTTCACGGACCATCGCAGGCTCACTCTCCTGCTTCACAGGCATATCTCCCTTCCCCGGATCCGGCTGCCTGCCCTCACCGGACAGTTCCTTCCGATACCCGTATCTGGGCGTATACACCGGGTCCTCCCGTTTGAAGAGGTCCCGCCTTACCTTCTCAAAGGGCTCCGGCGCCGCGGCTGAATGCTTCATCAGTTCATCGATCCGGCGCTTTTGCTCATCCCGCTGCTGCTTTTCATTGTCAGGACTGACGGCCGGAATGAGTTCGCGGCCTTCCAGGGCATCCCGCAGCGCATCACGCAAGGTTTCGTAGACCCTGACATTATCGGCAAACCTGACCTCCTGCTTTGCCGGATGTACATTGACGTCCACACCGCCCTCCGGCATCCCGATGAACAGGACCGTGAACGGATAGCGGTGCTGCATCAGGTGATTTCCGTAGGCATCTTCGATCGCCTTCATGATCACTCTGCTCTTTACATATCTGCCGTCGACAAAGTAATTTTCAAAATTCCGGTTTCCCCTTGAGATGGCAGGCTTCCCGATATAGCCCTCCACCGTAAGCGACTCATTTGACTGTTTTACTTCGATCAGACCGGACGTGATCTCCCTGCCGTAGATCGTGAAAATGACATCCTTCAGTCTTCCGTTGCCGGAGGTATGGAGCTTCACCTGGCCATTGACGATCAGTTTAAAGGAAATGTCCGGTCTCGACAGGGCCAGATGCTCCATCATGTCGCTGATGTAGCCGGCTTCTGTCGCGGCGCTTTTCAGGAACTTTTTCCTGGCAGGTGTGTTGTAGAACAGATTCCTGACGATAAACGTGCTCCCCTGCGGTGCGCCGATGTCCTCGATCGTTCCGGAAACGCCCCCGTTCACGGTAAACCGGACACCTGTGATGTCACGCTCCCGCTTCGTGATCAGTTCGACCTGTCCCACCGCGCTGATGCTGGAGAGCGCTTCACCCCTGAATCCAAGGGATCTCACGCTGTCAAGATCCTTCGCGTCGGTGATCTTGCTGGTGGCATGCCGCACAAAGGCTTCCCCGACCTGGGAGCGGTCGATGCCCTCCCCGTTGTCCGTGACCCGGATCATGGAGATTCCCCCGTCACGGATCTCAACAGCGATCGCATTCGCGCCTGCATCAATACTGTTCTCCACCAGCTCCTTCACCACAGAGCTCGGGCGCTCCACCACCTCGCCCGCAGCGATCTTGTCAATCGTTTCCTGGCTTAACAGCCTGATCTCCTTCATGGATGCTCCTTCCACTCTCAAATCTCAACTCTCCGCACGCCGCATTCTTATCATTCACTGCGCAGGGCAGCCACGGGATCCTGTCCGGCCGCCTGTCTGGAGGGGATAAATCCGCCCAGGAATGTCAGGAAGATACACAGCAGGACCAGGATCGTTCCGGCGCCGGGCGGCAGGAAAGCCCGGATCCCTTCCTGATTCGCAAGATGACGGATGATCCGGTTGATCGGTATCTGCAGGATCAGCGTCAGCGCAATTCCGAATACACCGGCCAGCAGTCCGATGATGAATGTCTCCGCGTTGAACACCTCCGTGATATTCCGTTTGGAAGCGCCCATGGCACGCAGAATGCCGATCTCTTTTCTTCTCTCCAGGACAGAGATATAGGTGATGATCCCGATCATGATGGAGGATACCACCAGGGACACGGCGACAAATGCGATCAGCACATAGGTGATCACATCTATGATGGTTGTCACGGATGACATCAGCGCGCCGACATAGTCCGTGTATGTGATGACCTTGTCATCATATCCTTCCGCTTCCATTGCCGCGTTGTAGGCGTCCAGAAGACGGACCACCTCATTTTTGCTGTCAAAGTCGCCCGGATAGATCGTAACGCGCATCGGTCTGCCGGGATCGGCATATCCGAACTTTGTCAGATTTCCCGCATACGTCGCACTCTGTGCAGCGGCTCTTGCCGCAAACATCTCCTGCATACGGGCCTCATCCATCACAAATGACACCGCTTCGCCCATCTTCTCCTCGTCCACCTCGATCAGGTCCATCAGCAGGGGAAGCGTCTGTTCCATCATCTCTTTCAGCGTATCCGACCGGCCGGTCCTGGTCAGTTCCCGGATGATCCGCACCGTGCGCCGGGCTGTCAGGCGGGTCTCATCCGTCTCCAGGCTGTCCAGATCGTCCCAGCGGAAGCTGATCGCCTCCGGCAGCTTTTCCGGATGGATCTCGATCATATCCGTGAGGGAAAAGCCGTCCTCTTCCGAGCTCTCGCCGAAGGGAACACCCGTCAGGATATTCATCGTTTCATCCGACATCTGGGCCCGGACCACGGCGCTCTTCTCAGCCTGGCGCATCAGCCGTTTCAGCAGGGAGGCCGGGTATTCGATCCCCAGTTCCAGGATCCCAAAGCCGACATCCTGATCCGTTTTCGCGACACCGACGATCCTCATCTCCTCGGCCTGCGAAAGCAGCCTGTTCATTTTCGCTTCATCCGTGCTCTCATCCACCCAGATATTCAGCTTCTCGTCATAGGCGTATGTCTCACAGACAGGAAGCAGTCTGAAGGAGATCCCGAGAAATTCCTTCGGGTCAAACACCCGGTTCTGCTGCAGTTCCATGGTGGAACCGCTTCCGGCCACTATGCTCTCGATCTGGCTGTCCAGTTCATCGGCATCCTTCAGCCCCATCGTATAAAGCAGTATATCGGGTATGCCGCCCGAACCGGACAGAATCAGCACCAGGTCGGTGTCTTCCCTGGGCCATTCGCCCGCGAGCAGTGTATAGTCATTTTTATAGAGCGCTTCATTCTCCGGCAGCGGGCGGAAAACTTCATTGAGCCCGTATCCGGACATGGCGCCGGTCAGGCCTTCGTTCATGCTCACACCCATTGCCGCGATCGTCTGATCCGGATTCACCTGCCGGTAGGAGCCATCCTCTCTGGCCTGATAGATCTGCGGGCTGATCCCGTAGCTGTAGTCGATTCCCCGGGTATATGCCTCCATTCCGCTCTGGCCGCTGTCGAACCAGCGTTTCAGAGATGCCAGGTCATTCAGTCTCGCCGAGGAAAGCATGCCGCCCATCATCTGCTGCTCTGTCACCATGCCTGCCTCGCCGGCGGATCCGGTGCCTGCAGAAGGACCCATCTGGTCGTTTCCGGACCGCATCGCGGCGAACGTCATCATGGTCTCTTCCATGGAAAAAGCCGAGTTCAGAATCTCGATGGGATACTGGCTCAGGGAATCCCGCTCCATCCGCCGGATATAGGCATTCGCACCGTTCGACAGAGAAAGGATCAGTGCAATGCCGACGATCCCGATGGAAGCCGCAAAGGCAACCAGGATCGTTCTGGCCTTCTTCGACAGAAGGTTGGCGACAGAAAGAGAAAGCGCCGTCAGGAAAGACATGGACGGGCGTTTGAGACGCTTCTGTCCGTCAGCGCTTTCAGAAGGAGCGCTCTGTCCCTCTTCATACGGATCCGTATCCTCCCGCACCTGGCCGTCCCTGAGCCGGACAGTCCTTGTCGCGTAGCGCTCCGCAAGATCGGGGTTGTGCGTCACCATGATGACCAGGTGATCCTGCGCCACTTCCTTTAACAGCTGCATGACCTGCTCACCGGTATCGGAATCCAACGCGCCGGTCGGTTCGTCCGCCAGCAGGACGGATGGTCTGTTGACCAGCGCCCGTGCGATCGCCACACGCTGCATCTGGCCTCCGGACATCTGGGACGGCTTCTTGAACGCCTGTTCCTTCAGGCCTACCCGCTCCAGCGCTTCCAGCGCCCGCTCCCGGCGTTCCTGCCTTCCCACGCCCGAAAGCGTCATGGCAAGTTCCACGTTGGAGAGGATGCTCTGGTGGGGAATCAGATTATAGCTTTGGAAAACAAATCCGATGGTGTGGTTGCGGTAGGTATCCCAGTCACGGTCCGAATAACTGCTGGTCGGTATGCCCCGGATGGACATCTCCCCGGAATCGTAGCGGTCCAGGCCCCCGATGATGTTCAGAAGCGTCGTCTTTCCTGATCCGCTGGGTCCCAGGACTGCCACAAACTCCCTTTCCCGGAAAGACAAGGAAACCCCATCCAGCGCCTTCTGGACGAGGTTCCCGGTTTTATATTCTTTGTGTACGTCGTTGATCGTAAGCATAGGCAACAGCCCTTCAACCGTCATTGGCCGGTCATCCGGCAGATAAATACATGTCAGTCAGCCTCCGAAGCCGCCTCTGTCAGCGCCTCTGTGACCGCTTCCTCTGCCACGTCCTGTTTCCCGAAATGGGCATCGATGTCATCGGCCGTATTCCGGGCAATCTCCTTCACATCTTCCACGAACTGTTCCGCTTCCTGAACATGCTCGTTGTTTCTGACCTCTTCCGTCACATCATCGATGATCCCGGCTGTCTCGTCAACGATCACATCCATATGATCCTGAACCTTCTGCTGCAGCTCGGAGTCTGCTGCTCTTTCGCTGCCGCTTCCGATGCTGGCTCCTGCAAAAAACGCCAGCACAAGCGATAACAGCCATCCTGCCAATGAACCAAACATTGCTACTCTCCTTTCAAAACCATACATGCGGATTTTTGCGGTCCGCTCCCCTGCCCGTCAGCCCTGCTCCTCCGGGTCCTCTTCTTCCCTGTTCTTTTTCCTCCTGCTGATCAGTTTGCAGATCAGGATGCTGAACTGATACAGACCCAGCATGGGGACCGCTACCATACACTGCGACACCACATCGGGAGGCGTCACGATCGCAGCCACAAGGAAAATGATAATGATCGCGAACTTCCTCGCCTTGACCATCCACTCGACTTTCAGAAGGCCGAGCGAAGTCAGGGTCACGCAGACCACCGGCAATTCAAAGATCACGCCCATGATCACAAAGATCGTCAGCAGAAAGCTGACATAGTTGGCAACGGAAACTGAAGCAGTGATATCGCTTCCCTTGCTGAGCTGAATCAGAAAGCGAAGCATGAACGGCAGCATGATGAAATACGCGAAGGCAACACCGATCACAAAAAAGATCATGCCTGCCGCAAGCGCGGCGCCGAACATCGTGTTTTCATTTTCCTTCAGGCCGGGCTGGATAAAACTCCAGATGTGATACAGAAGCACGGGTACGCTCATCACAACACCGGCGATCATGGCAATGCCGAAATACTGAAGCAGCAATTCCTGCGGTGCGATGTAGACGAACTGATACCCGAACTGCTCGCCGATCCCGGTCAGCAGTCTGACCAGCCTCGGTGCAAGGCTTAGTCCCAGCATGAAGAAAACGACCAGACAGATGACACAGATAATGATCCGGTTCCGAAGTTCCTTCAGATGACCGGTAAGCGGCATTGTGCCATCCGCATTTTCTGTTTTCTTTTTAGGTCCTCGTTTGAACATGGTTTACTCGTCAGCTGTGTCAGAATCCTTCTTCGCGGTTGTCTCTTTTACGGATGATTTATCTTCCTCATCCATACCGTCTTTAAAACTCTTGACGGACTTGCCGAACATTTTTGTCAGTTTCGGGATCTGCGTCGGTCCGAAGATCAAGAGAACAATAACAAGGATGACGATCAGCTCTGTAGTTCCAAGTTTCATAATGCTTTCCTCCTGCACTTAAAATGATCTGTACCAGTGTCCGCAATCGGAACAAAATCCTACGCCTGTGTACTTTCCGCCGCGGGCTGTGCTTCTTCCGCCTCTTCCGCCGCCTCCGCCTCTGAGACCATGGTGTCTTCCGACACTGTGGCATCTGCCGGCTCTTCCGCTTCTGAGACAGTGGATTCTTCTGCCGCCGGTTCTGCTGCTTCTGCAGCTTCCGGAACATCAATGCCCTCTTCCGCGGGCTGTGTGTCCCCGGCCGAAGTCTCTTCTGCTGTTTCTTCCGCCTCATCCGTCTTCTTCGGCTGCGACGGCTTTCCTATATCATTGATGGATTTCTTCAGATCGTTCATTTCTCCGCGCACGGACTTTTCCAGATCATTGAGAGGTTCCATCGCTTCCTTCAGGGGCCTTTGCGCTTCCTGCAGCGGTTCCACCACGCTTTCTCTGATCTCCCTGGTCGCCTCGGAAGAATATTTTTTAAACTCCTTAAGCGCCTCTCCGAATTTTCTTGCATACTCCGGCAGCTTGTCAGGCCCGATCACGAGCAGGGCCACAACAAACACGACCATCAGTTCCCATACACCGATTTTCATCGTTCATCCTTTCATTGTCTGAATCATCAGGTCAATATATCTGAACACTCTGAAATCATACCACAGCCCCCCAAAATAGTAAATGCAAAATCGTGTTAAGCATTTCAAACTGCCTGTCCCCTGAAATAAAAAGCAGGGATCCGGTCAGTTCCCGGATCCCTGCCTTGACGTTTTGTGCTGTTATGCAGTCAGTTCGCCCTTATTCGGCAGCATAGAGACCGATGAGCTTGCTCAGGTACTCATAGCGTTCCTTATTGTACTGGGCGTTCTTCGCAAAGAGCTTCTCAGCCCTTGCCGGATTTGCTCTCTTCAGGGAGTTGTAACGGACCTCGCCGTCCAGGAACTCCATCAGATCTCCGGTCGGTGCCTTGGAGTCAAGCGTGAACTTGGACTCTGCAGCCGGGTTGAAGCGGAACAGATGCCAGTAACCGGCCTCGACAGCCAGCTGCTCCTCGGTCTGTGACTTGCTCATGCCCTTCTTGATGCCGTGGTTGATGCACGGAGCATAGGCGATGACCAGTGACGGTCCCGGATAAGCCTCCGCCTCGGCAAGAGCCTTGACGGTCTGGTTGAAGTCAGCACCCATGGCGATCTGTGCGACATAGATGTAACCATAGCTCATGGCGATGGAAGCCAGGTCTTTCTTCTTCACTTCCTTACCTGCCGCAGCAAACTGAGCCACTGCGCCGGGCTGGGTTGCCTTGGAAGCCTGACCGCCGGTGTTGGAGTAGACCTCGGTATCGAATACCAGGACGTTGATATCTTCGCCGGAAGCCAGCACATGGTCAACACCGCCGAAGCCGATGTCATATGCCCAGCCGTCGCCGCCGAGGATCCACTGTGATTTCTTGGCCAGATAATCCTTATCCTTCAGGATCGCCTTTGCCTCGTCACAGCCGCATGCCTCAAGAGCCGCGATCAGTTTGTCTGTAGCCGCACCGTTGCAGGAACCGCAGTTGAAGGTCTCGACCCATTCGTCAGCTGCTGCCTTGACATCTCCGCCAGCCTTCTCGGCAAGAGCTTCGATTCTCTCCTTCAGGCCGCCGCGAAGCGCCTTCGTGGCAAGAAGCATGCCGTAACCGAACTCGGCGTTGTCCTCGAACAGGGAGTTCGACCATGCAGGACCCTGGCCCTTTGCATTGACGGTGTACGGTGTGGACGGTGAAGAGTTGCCCCAGATGGAGGAGCAGCCGGTCGCGTTGGCAATGTACATTCTCTCACCGAACAGCTGGGTGATCAGCTTGGCGTACGGAGTCTCGCCGCAGCCTGCGCAGGCACCTGAGAACTCAAGCAGAGGCTGCTTGAACTGAGATCCCTTGACAGTATTCTCTTTGAACTTCTCCACAACATCGGTCTTGATCGGCAGGGCAGCCGCATAATCGAATGCAGCCTGGCAGCCCTGGTTGGCTTCCATGTTCTGCATGGTGATGGCCTTGTTGCCCTTCTTGCCCGGGCAGACGTTCACGCAGGAGCCGCAGCCTGTGCAGTCCAGAGCGGAAACAACAATGGAGAACTTGTAAGCCGGATCCTTCATGCCGGTCAGCGGCAGTGTCTGCAGTCCTTCCGGAGCTGCGGCTGCTTCCTCGTCGGTCAGAGCGACCGGACGGATGACAGCGTGCGGGCAGACATAGGAGCAGCGGTTACACTGGATACAGTTCTCAGCATTCCACACCGGGATATCCACGGCGATGCCGCGCTTCTCATAGGCGGAAGTGCCGGAGGGCGTGGTGCCATCCATGTACTTGACAAATGCGGAAACCGGAAGCTTGTTGCCTTCCTGTGCGGAAACGGCAGCCTGGATGTTGTTGACAAAGTCAACGACCTCGGGACGGCCCTTCTCGGTATGGGTCAGGTCAAGGCCTTCATCCTGTGCGTTGGTCCACTCTGCGGGAACAGCGACCTCAACGACCTGCTTCGCGCCGGCATCGATGGCATCATAGTTCATCTGAACGATCTTGTCGCCCTTGCGGCCATAAGTCGCCTTCGCAGCTGCCTTCATCAGTTCGATGGCATGCTCCTCGGGGATGATGTTCGCAAGTTTGAAGAAAGCGGACTGAAGAACGGTGTTGATACGTCCGCCAAGGCCGATCTCCTTACCGATCTTGATACCGTCGATGACATAGAACTTGATGTTGTGGTCAGCCATGAACTTCTTGACCTGGCCGGGAAGGTGCTTCTCGATGCCTTCCATATCCCACGGGCAGTTCAGAAGGAATGTACCGCCGTCAACCAGCTCCTGCACCATGTTGTACTTGCGGATGTATGCCGGGTTATGGCATGCAACGAAGTTGGCCTTGGTGATCAGGTAAGTGGACTTGATCGGGCTCTTGCCGAAGCGCAGGTGAGACATGGTCACACCGCCGGACTTCTTGGAGTCATAATCAAAGTAAGCCTGCGCGTACATATCGGTGTTGTCGCCGATGATCTTGATGGAGTTCTTGTTCGCGCCAACGGTACCGTCTGCGCCCAGACCCCAGAATTTGCAGTTGACGGTGCCTTCCGGCGTAGTAACCAGCTGCTCGCCCAGTTCAAGGGAGAGATTGGTCACGTCATCAACGATACCGATTGT
>JAGCAV010000019.1 GCA_017652545.1 Lachnospiraceae bacterium | reverse complement strand
CTTCCCGGGAGGGCGAAGACCAGAAGGCTGCTTGGGATCGACATCGGCGGGACGGACATCAAGCTGGCGGCAGGCATGAACGGAAAGCTGGCGGTATGCAAGGAATTTGACTGGGATCCGTCTTCTTTTTCGAAGGCGGAGATGCTAATCGATCCTGTTCTTCTTCTGACCCGCCTGATGCGGGCCGGTACGGCGCTGGTCGCCGACGGGAAAGAGGATCAGCTGGACCTGAGGGCGTTCGCAAAAGACGCGGCGCCTGAGGAGTTGAAAGAGGGCATTGCCCGGATGGAAGAAGCCCTGGGGCATGAACCGGAAAACTTCGACGGGATCGGGCTGAGCTTTCCGGATGTCGTGATCGACAATAAGATCGTGGGCGGCGAGACATACAAGACCAAGGGCATGCGCGATAATCCGGACCTGGACTACGAGATGCAGTTCGCAAAGATCTCGCGGCTGGATGAGCTTCTGAAGGAGTATGTCACGGAGGAAGGGACTGTCATGAATACGAACGACGGTCCGATGGCTGCCTTTACGGCTGCCGTGGAACTGGCTGCGGCGGGCGGCGACGTGTCTCACGGCTTCTTTGCCCACACACTGGGTACGGAACTGGGCACCGGATGGGTGCGTCCGGACGGGTCCATTCCCGGGATCCCGCTGGAGGTCTACAATTTTATCATTGATCTGGGCAGCTTTGCGCAGAAGCAGTATCCGTTTTCCGATGTCAGAAGCATCAATAATTTCAATACGCTCCTGCCCGGCACGCTGCAGAAATACACCAGCCAGTACGGCGTGTTCCGCCTGGCAGCCAAATACCTGCCCGGCAGGGACCCGGAACTTATGGATGAGGTCATGGAGAAGGGAATCTTTGCTGCGGCTCAGGATGAGCTTGTTGTGCCGACGGCTCCGAAGGATATGAGGAAACCGGCTCTGGAATTCTTCATGGGAAAGGCAGCTGAGGGCAGCTCGGAAGTCTGCAGGCAGATCTTCCGCGAGATCGGTACCTTCCTCGCGGTCACATGGCAGGAGACAGAGTATATTCTGCATCCCGAAGCGAAGGAACGTTCGCTCTTCGGACGCCTTGTGAAAGTGCCGGCCTGTTATGAGCTGATCAATGAAGGCGCGAGAGCAAGGGTTCCGCAGCTGGTCCAGTATGCCGCCGACAGTTCCCTGGCAAATACGGACCTGATGAAGCAGCTGGACGCGCATCCGGATTATACGGTTGCCCAGTTCGCACAGGCGGTGGGAGCGATGTACTTCGGATGCCTGTGATGCATCTTCTTCAAGAACGGTCTCCGGGCAGTTATTATGATGAAAACGTGAAGGTTTTGTGTTTTTGATTGCAATCCGTCGGGGTCTTGTAGTAAACTATAAAAACTAAAAGGATTCATACCGGATGCCGGGACATGTGTGATCAGATCACATGCGGCGGCAGGGAAAATAAAAACTTTCAGGAGGAATGAGCAGTATGACACTTTCGAAAGAAGCGAACGGAAACGAACTGACCATCTGCATCGGCGGAAGGCTGGATACGACGACGGCTCCGGCTCTCGAGGCTGAGATCAAGCAGTCGATCGATGGCGTTGAAAAGCTGGTTCTGGATATTAAGGAACTGGACTACATCTCCAGCGCAGGTCTTCGCGTGTTCCTTTCCGCTCAGAAGGCAATGAATAAGCAGGGTACCATGGTGGTCAGGAATGCAGGCGAGTCCGTTATGGACGTTTTTGAGGTAACCGGGTTCACCGACATCCTGACGATCGAGTGATCAAGCAGATCAGGTCAGATCACATGTGTCAGTCGCCTGGAGGAAGAAATGTTTGAGTTAAGAATCGAGGCCAGAAAAGAAAACCTGGACCGGGTCATGGCTTTTGCAGATGAAGCGCTGGAGGAATCCGGCTGCCCCATGAAGGCACAGATGCAGATCGATGTTGCGGTGGAGGAGATTTTTGTCAACATCGCAAGCTATGCCTATGAAGATACGGGGGATGTTTTGATCCGGCTGGATGTCAGGGAGAATCCCGCGCAGGTGGCGATCACCTTTACGGACAGCGGGGTCCCCTTTGATCCGACCAAAAGGGAAGATCCTGACGTGACGCTCTCTGCCGACCAGCGGCAGATCGGCGGCCTGGGTATCTTTATGGCCAGAAAGACCATGGACAGCATGACATATGCCCGGACAGAAGGGCAGAATGTATTGACCATCACGAAAAATCTGTAGACGCCCGACGAAGGAAACGGTGCTGCCGCTGATGAGACGCGGCAGCTTTTTTATACCCGGATTTGTGAAAAAGGTCGATTCAGAAGTTGACACTCCTTGTGGAATAGTGATAAAATCATACCGATTTCGGGCAATATCATGTTCATTATCTACAATGAGGAGGGTTCAACATGAAAAAGTTATCAACAATGATGCTTGCCGGTGCGCTGGCAGTCTCCGTCATGGGCTTTGCCGCCCGCGCGGATGAGATTAAAGTGTGGGTTGCAGACAATGTTGTGGATTTCACCAATGGGCAGATCGAGGCGTTTAAGGAGGCCAATCCCGATTTCGCGGGATATGATTATGTCGTGGAACCTGTCGGCGAGGGAGATGCCGCAGGCAATATGATTACCGATGTGGAAGCCGGGGCAGACATTTTCGGCTTTGCGCAGGACCAGATCGCCCGCCTGGTTTCGGCCGGTGCGCTGATCGATGTGGAACCTGAAAACGCGGAAGCGGTTACTGCCGAGAATGATCCGGGTGCCGTGGCTGCCGCGACTGTAGGCGATATACTGTATGCGTATCCCCTGACATCCGACAACGGCTATTTCCTGTATTATGACAAGAGCGTTGTCTCGGATCCCTCCACGCTGGAAGGCATCCTTGCCGACTGTGAAGCTGCCGGAAAGAACTTTTATATGGAGATCAACTCCGGCTGGTATCAGACCGCGTTCTTCTTCGGAACAGGCGCAGAGCTGACCTATGAGACGGATGATGACGGCAATTTCACAGCCTGCAATGCAAGCTATGCATCTGACGAAGGCCTTGTTGCCCTGAAGAAGATGGTCGAACTGAAAGCCTCCCCGGCTTTCCAGAACGGATCAGCTGTCGGCGAGGCCACCAATGTGGCTGCGATCGTTGACGGAACCTGGGACGCTTCCGCAGCACAGGATCTGTTTGGTGAGAATTATGCCTGCGCGAAACTTCCGACCTTTGAAGGCGCTGACGGACAGACCTATCAGATGAGCGGCTTCGGCGGCTTTAAGCTTCTGGGTGTGAAACCGCAGGAAGACGAAGACAAACTGGCTGCCTGTGACGCGCTTGCAGCATGGCTGTCCGGTGAAGAGGCACAGATCGCCCGCTTTGAAGCGGTCGAATGGGGCCCCTCCAATCTGGCTGCACAGGCCAGTGACGCAGTACAGGCCAACGAAGCCCTTGCAGCTCTTGCAGAGCAGCTGCAGTACACCATTCCGCAGGGTCAGTATCCCGGCGATTACTGGAGCCTGGCAACATCCCTGGGCGACTCCATCATCAGCAAGGAGCTTTCCGTAGACAGTTCCGACGAAGATCTGATGGCAGCTCTGGAGAAATTCCAGGAGACCTGCGAATCTTACGCAGAATAAAACAGAACGGCATGATGACAGACGGCGGGGCAGTATGCCCTGCCGTTTTCAGGTGTTTTAAGGGGTGTTGGAAACATGGCTAAGAAAATGAATCCCGTAGCGGAAGGTTTTTACGCTCTTGGGAAGGATATAACGGACATAGGGGTCACCTTTGCCGATGGCGACTGGAAGACGAAGATCTCCTATCTGATCTTCGGGTTCGGCCCCCTGATGCGGGGACAGATCGTCAAAGGACTCGGTTTTCTGTTCTGCGAGGTTGCTTTCATTGTATACATGATCTTCTTCGGCGGGAACTATCTGAGCAAATTCAATACGCTGGGAACAGTGGAGACGGCCAAAAAGGGGCGTGTAACGGTTTACGGCGACAACAGCTTTCTGATCCTGCTGTTCGGTCTTCTGACCATCATTCTGATCGCGCTGATCATTCTGGTCTGGCGGATGAACATCAGGGAAAACCGGAAAGAGGAGCTGCTGCTCAGGAGGGGAAAGACGCTGCCGTCCAACAGGAAGGTTCTGGCATCACTGCTCGATACGAACTTTGACAAGACGCTGCTGGCGCTTCCTGTGCTGGGTATTTTCGTATTTACGGTGCTGCCCATTCTCTTCATGATCTGCGTGGCGTTTACCAATTATGACAAGAACCACCAGTCTCCCACGAATCTGTTTACCTGGGTGGGACTGGAGAATTTCAGCAAGCTGTTCGCCTTCGGAAAAGCAGGATTTGGAAGTACCTTCCTGACGGTTCTGGGATGGACGCTGATCTGGGCGTTTTTTGCCACTTTCCTGAACTATTTCCTGGGCATGGGTGTTGCCATCCTGATCAATAAGAAGGGGATCCGGTTCAAGAAACTGTGGCGGACGATCCTGGTCCTGACCATTGCGGTTCCCCAGTTTGTATCCCTGCTGTATGTCTACAAGATGTTTGCCAACGACGGACTGGTCAACGGCTACCTGATCAAATGGAGGTGGATCAACAGTCCCATTCCCTTCTGGACCAACCCGATGCTGGCAAGGATCACGATCATCGTGGTCAATGTGTGGATCGGTATCCCTTACATGATGCTGATCGCCACGGGCCTTCTGATGAATATTCCGGAAGAACTGTACGAGAGCGCGCGCATTGACGGGGCAACCCCGTTCCAGATGTTCAGGAGCATCACGCTTCCCTATATGCTGTTTGTCACAGGACCTTTCCTGCTGACCCAGTTCACGGGCAACCTGAACAATTTCAATGTCATATACCTGCTGACAAAGGGACAGCCGCAGTCCATGCGCCTGACAGACAATGCCGGACAGACGGACCTTCTGGTCACCTGGCTCTACAAGATGACGGTGACGGATACCAACTACAAGATGGCGGCCGTGATCGGTATTATGGTATTCCTGGTCACGGCGGTGGTCTCCCTGGCGGTCTACAACATGCTGCCGTCAGTGAAGGATGAAGGGGGGTTCCAGTGATGAAAAAAGACAGCGGTTCCATGAAAAGAAACAGGATGATCGGAAATACGATCACGTATATCGTGCTGATCCTGATGAGCATCATCTGGCTGTTTCCCTTTTTCGGACTGATCATGCAGAGCTTCCGGTCCTATAATCCGGCGGTGGAATACGGCGGTATGGTGGATTATATCATCCCGAAGCATTTTTCCCTGGATAATTACAGATTTCTCTTCTCCGGAGAGACCAATTATCTGCGCTGGTACAGCAACACGCTGATCATCGCGGTATGCGTATCGGTTCTGCAGACCATCATCATTCTCTGCGTCAGTTACGCATTGTCCAGAATGCGTTTTAAGGGACGTACATTCCTGATGCGTTTCTGGCTGGTTCTGGGCATGTTCCCGGGTTTCCTGACGCTGATCTGCCTGTACTTCCTGCTCAAGCAGTTCGGCCTGACGCAGGCCGGCGCGGTCCCGGGCCTGATCCTGGTCTCCGTGGCCAGTTCCGGTATGGGGTATTATGTCTGCAAGGGCTACTTTGATACGCTGCCCATTGCCCTGGATGAGGCTGCCAGGATCGATGGCGCATCCCGGTCGAAGATATTCCTGATCCTGACCATGCCGCTTTCCAAGCCGATCATCATCTATACGGCACTGGTCGCGTTCATGGCGCCATGGTGTGACTTCGTTATGGCATCCTACATTGCTTTCGGCAATGACAAGAGCTACAACGTGGCAGTCGCCCTGCAAAGATGGGTATGGACCAATGACTATCAGGGATATTTCACGCGGTTCTGCGCAGGCGGCATTCTGGTGGCGGTTCCGGTGACGATCCTGTTCATGTTCCTGCAGAAGTACTATGTCGAAGGTGTGACAGGCGGCGCCGTAAAAGGGTAAGAATGAAATTTATATTGACACATGGACGCTTTTCCGTTATGATGTGTTAAACCGTTGAAGAAGAGTAAGTAGGTCTTTTCCCTGTATCTCCAGAGAGCTGCCGACGGTGAGATGGCAGCGATGCATATCAGACTGAATGGACTTCTGAGGGCGATCGGAAACGGAGTTATCCGGAGTATGTGAGACAGAGATGGTCCTCTGTAGAAAAAGACCGGCATATGATCGTATGCACTGAGTGGGTACGTCGGATACGTACCAAGCCGGGTGGCACCGCAGGATAATGAAACACACGATCCTGTCCCAGCAAAACAGTACTGGGACAGGATCGTTTTTTCGTATATGAAATTCCGCTTGCGGACTTTGTTCTGTCCCGATCATATGGCACCGAAAAGCCGTCAGTTTCAGAAAGGAGAAACACCATGTCAAAGAATGAAATCCCCTACAAGATCTATCTGGAAGAGAATGAGATGCCCACGTCCTGGTATAATGTCAGAGCGGATATGAAGAACAAGCCCGCACCGCTTTTAAATCCCGGAACGGGACAGCCCATGACTGCGGAAGAACTCGGCGGTGTTTTCTGTGAGGATCTGGTAGCGCAGGAGCTGGATAATGAAACCCCCTATATTGAGATCCCGGAGGAGATCCGCAGCTTCTACAAGATGTATCGCCCCTCACCCCTTGTTCGAGCGTACTGCCTGGAAGAAAAGCTGCAGACGCCCGCGAAGATCTATTACAAATTTGAGGGCAACAACACCAGCGGCTCCCATAAGCTCAATTCCGCGATCGCCCAGGCCTACTACGCAAAGAAGCAGGGACTGAAGGGCGTGACGACGGAGACCGGGGCCGGCCAGTGGGGAACAGCTCTTTCCATGGCATGCTCCTATTTCGGACTGGACTGCAAGGTGTACATGGTCAAGGTCAGCTATGAGCAGAAGCCTTTCCGGCGTGAAGTGATGCGCACATACGGCGCGTCGGTGGTGCCCTCCCCGTCAGACACGACACAGGTCGGCCGCAAGATCCTGGCGGAGCATCCTGGAACAGGCGGATCACTGGGCTGCGCGATCTCCGAGGCGGTCGAGGTGGCTGTGACCAACCCCGGATACCGCTATGTGCTGGGTTCCGTGCTTAACCAGGTCCTGCTGCACCAGAGTGTGATCGGCCTTGAGACCAAAGCGGCGCTCGACAAGTATGGCATCAAACCGGACATGATCATCGGCTGCGCCGGCGGCGGATCCAACCTGGGCGGCCTGATCGGTCCTTTCATGGGTCAGAAGCTTCGCGGGGAAGCAGACTATGACATCGTCGCGGTCGAGCCGGCATCCTGCCCGAGCTTCACCAGGGGCGTCTACGCCTATGATTTCTGCGACACCGGCATGATCTGTCCGCTGTCCAAGATGTATACGCTGGGATCCGACTTCATTCCGGCACCCAATCATGCCGGCGGTCTTCGCTACCACGGCATGAGCCCGGTTCTTTCACAGCTCTACGATGATGGCCTGATGAGAGCCGTTTCGGTTCCGCAGACAGCTGTCTTTGAAGCGGCTGAGCAGTTCGCGAGGGTGGAAGGCATCCTGCCGGCACCGGAAAGCTCCCACGCGATCCGTGTTGCCATTGATGAGGCGCTCAGGTGCAAGGAAACCGGCGAGGAAAAGACCATCGTATTCGGCCTGACCGGTACCGGCTATTTTGATATGGTGGCTTATGAGAAGTATCATAACGGGGAAATGGATGACTATATCCCGACGGATGAGGAACTGGCAAAGTTCAGGGCAAGACTGCCGAAGGTGAACTGAAGAGCCGGTGAAAGTGAATGACGCAATATGACATAATATAAATAGAAGGCTGCCGCACTGTTCAGTGCTGCAGCCTTTTCCATGTCCCGCCCTGCATCTCATAGATCCTGAATTCACAGTTGTGCGGTTTTGGCCGCCAGAGAATGCCGTTCGGCCGTCCTTCCAGGTACCCGCTCAGCGCGCGTATGATCCCGCCGTGACAGGAGACCAGTACATTTTCACAGGGCTTTTTCTCCAGATCTTTCAGGAAGGAAGCGCTTCTTTCGACCATGGAAGAGATCGTCTCCACTGTCCGCGGAGCCGGAAAGACTTCG
>JAGCAV010000217.1 GCA_017652545.1 Lachnospiraceae bacterium | reverse complement strand
CTCCTTTTAAAAAGCCGGCTCATCAGCTCCCACCTCGGCCACTCACGTTCAAGATGAACCGCCCGCATCCCGAAGGAAAGGAGAGACAAACCTCCGGTAGCACCCACATCATAGCTAAACAAAAGAGCGGCGCCCATGTCCAAGACGCCGCTCCCTGTGCCCGTGTATTTCAGCTTAGAGCCTAATACAGAGCCCTTACCCATTCAATAGCATTTTACCCATCAAATCAAACTATTGAAAAATTCCGTCCTCAGCCGGTTGACGTGTGTCTGGCTCAGCGTTTCCTTTTCTGCGATCGCCTCATCCGTCCATCCGTGCAGATAATAGTAGGCGACGATGTTCTGCAGCCGTGGGTCCTGGATAGAGTCGACGATCCGCCTGGCCTCCAGCATCATGTCGTACTGGATCGCCTGCTTCTCCTGGATGCTGGCCAGGATCTCCGCCTCGACATCATTCTTCTGGAGGATCGCCGCCTCCGGGTCATTGGTTCCCCTGGGCATCCCGGTGATTTGTGGAGACCTAAGTTCCCGCGGGCCACCGATGAACCCTGTCCGGCTGAGCCTCTCGATCTCAAGGTCCAGGCGTTCCAGAGTTATGGTGATCTCGCGATAGTTTACCAAGATCTCCTGTTTTCTGTTCATCCGCTCCCCTCCATTCCTGTTCTTCCAGCAGCCGGACGATCACCCTGGCCGTTCCGACCGTGACATAGACAAAGTCCCTCGCGTCATTATGTGCCGTCTTGATCAGCCTTTTGAGCCTGGTGACGACTCGCTCCCGGTCCGTCATTAATGATTTACCTCCTGCATGTCAATCCTTTGAACCACCATTCGATCGGATGCGCTGAAAGCATTTTCTCCCGACAGTATGGACGGACACTGATCTCCATGAATTTTTTAAAACTATCAATCGTGATTATATCCTCTGGTTTTACTCCGAGCTGCTTCCATTCATCCTCATTTAGCGGATATTGAGGCTGTATGCAGCTTGGATATTCAAGATGATTGATTGATGGAAGCATCCTGCATTTATTGCAAATTTCTTCACGTTCTTTGTTCATTCACTTCACCGACCTTCTAATTTATTGCGTCATTTACCCCAGCGCCACCAAAGCGCTGATTGCCGCCGTGAAAAACACCGCCAGCGCCACGCAGATATAGAACACCCGGTCATCGTCATCCATCGTCTGTTTTCCTTTCTCCGTCAGCACAGAACCAATTATCAGGCATCGTTATCCCTCCCACTGTGCCAGCGCGTACGGGCACATGAGCCCGTCGCCGTAATTGTCCATCGGCGTGGTGCTTTCCAGGATCTTGTACAGCCGGCACTCCCGGCAGCTCTCGCCGTCCTCCGCGCAGCTGTGACACTTCCACCTGGCGCAGTCCATCAGCTCCATGCCTTCCTCCTTGGTCAGGATCACGTTCGTGCTCCCGGGCGTCAGTTTCGGCAGCAGCCGCATCTCAAAGTCCTTCATGGTCCCGTAGATCTGTTTGGCCTGCTGGACGCTGATGGTACCGATCAGGTCGTTACACACCGACCGGAGTCCGCCCAGGGCCATCCGCATCCGCTCGTTTCCGTATGGCACGCACTCCAGGCGTGTCTTCAGGTCATCCTTTGCGTAGGCCGCAGTACTGAGTGTAGCCAGCAGCATCCGGACGGCCTGCATCTCCGTTCGGACCAGGCGCTCGCACTGATCCTCCGGGAGGCTGTAAAATTGCTTCATGCTTTTCTCTCCCTTTTTGTCTCTTTCCGTCAGCGCCGGATCTTCCTGGTGATTTCTTCGCAGGTTTCCATGACGCGGATCTTCCTGCTGTCGATCAGGATCGTGTGGTCATAATATCCGGTGATCGCGCTCAGGTTGATCACGATATTCCCCCGCGGGACGAAATCGATCATATTCCCG
>JAGCAV010000216.1 GCA_017652545.1 Lachnospiraceae bacterium | reverse complement strand
GCTTCGGGGGAGACCGCAATGTTCTTGATCTCCGCCACACCGCCTCCGTTGTCTGTAACGACGCATTCTGCCTTCACATCCGGGTCTTTCAGGACAAACATCTCTCCCTTGTCCAGGTAAAGGTCCACCATGCTTTCCTGTTCATCCGCCAGAAGCAGAAGATCAAGATATTCCTTTTTATTTCCGGTCACTTTTTCAATCGTCATGAATTCAGATCCTCTTCTGATCACAGATAGCGGTCTTCGACCCCGCAATGCCAGCTGGCAAAAGGCGCAGCGATCGCTTCCGAAACATAACAGGTGCCTTTTCCGAGACGCATGATGGAGGCAGGACATTCCATGGAGATGGGGCCGTACAGTTCGATCCTGGAGATCATGCGCTGCCAGGTCTGCCCGGCTTCTCCGATCATGATGTTATGCAGCTCCACGCGTTCTCTCGCGTTGACTACGTCACGCGGCCCGATGGTGGCTGCTTTCGGCGGCACTGCCCACACATCGCCGGAATTGCCCATCGGGGAGAAGAGGGCGTTTTCGCAGATGGTCAGCGGTGTTTCAGTGACGATTCTTGAACCGAGGCGGCAGAATTCTTCCAGACTGTCGGCCCTGAACTCTTCGGTGCGCGGATCAATGAAAGCAGTATGTCCCGGCCAGCCGGTGGCGGAATAAATGACATCCGCTCCGCCGTCTCCGCATTCCTCGATGATGGAAGAGTAAACGCCGTCGGCTTTGTTCTCGTTGGTAAAGACATGCCAGTGGTCAACAGACGGACGCAGGTCTTCGCGGATGCGCGCATAGAAATGGTTTCTGAAGGAATAGCCCAGGCCGGCGCCGTAAGTCAGCGGAGCCACATTGCCTTCTTCATCCGCCCACTCATCCATGGCGAACATATCGCAGTTCCTGGCTGAGACATTGAACTTGTTCAGCATCTCCGCCACGGCTGAATACACAGACGGCCACTGGTTCGGAAAGATTGCTGTAAAGTGGGTGTCTTCCTGGTCGCTCTTCAGGATCCGGTAAAAGATATCCTGTACCATGACCATGGAAGGATCGATGACCACCCTGACGGAGAATCCGTTTTCATTGGTGTACTCCATGTCCTCCCGTTTGATGTTGCGGACCCGTTCAAGCTCTTCCAGCGGCAGGTTTGAACTGGGCAGAAAAGCGGCTGGTTTAAAGCGGAATTCATCATACAGTCCCATGTTTGTTCCTCCTTTTCAGATCTGACTTTTTTTAACTGAAGCAGCTTCCGGGAAGCATTGTCTGATATGCTCAGTTTACTCCAACCGGACCTCTTTTGGCAACTGGGGTTTATTCTTTTTAGAATAGTATGGTATAATAATATAAAAGCGATTGACAGACCGGAAAGCGTGCACCGGATATGAAGCTGTTCCGGATCAGAGGAGATGGATAAGATGAAGGCGATCGTAAACACAAAACTCGTTATGGAAGACGGGATCATCTGGGATGGTGCCATTACCTTTGAGGATGGACGGATCATAAACTGCGGATGGCGTGATGACACAGAGGTTCCCGCGGACGCAGAAGTGATCGATGCACAGGGCAGGTATACGGCACCGGGTCTGGTAGATATCCACAATCACGGTGGTCTGAACAGGCAGTTCTATCTGGATCCGGACACAAATCTGCGCTGGTTTATCACGCATGGACAGACGACAGTCCTTCCCACGTTTTACGCGACGATCTCCCTGGAGGATATGCTGGCCGGAATCGACCGCCTCCGCGCCTGCGCCGGCAAAGGACTTGGACGCATGATCGGCGGCATCTATATGGAAGGCCCGTATATGAGCGGCGGAGGAAGCTTCGCCTATGAGATGAAATGGCACGGAGACATCAGGGAAGAGGAGTATAGACCGCTTGTAGATCATCTGGATGATATGGTAAAAGTCTGGGCGATCGATCCCGCAAGAGACGGGATCGGGGAATTTATGAAATACGCGAAAGCGGTCAATCCGGATGTCGTTTTCAGCTACGGGCATTCCAACGCGACGGCAAGTCAGGCAAGAGCCCTGAAACGCCTCGGATGCAGGAACCAGACCCATCACGGTGACTCCGGTAAGGCAAAAGGACATGCCCAGGGGACCATCGGCGGCGGTATCGATGAGTTTGCACTTTCTGATCCGGATATCTTCTGTGAGCTGATTGTCGATGAAAACGGTGTCCATGTAGACGCTGACATGCTGAAGATGGTCATCCGGACAAAAGGTGTGGAGCGCATTGAGCTCATTACGGATTCGATGCCCACGGAAATAAACTACAGGAATAATGAGGCGCTCGGCATAGCCTGGGGACCGGACCTGAACTATGACAGGGAAGGGAAGCTGGCAGGGAGCCATCTGACGCTGGAGCATGCCTGCCGGAACCTGATGAAGCATACCGGATACGGTCTGTGCCATGCGATCCGGATGGCCTCTCTCAATCCGGCAAGGATGCTTGGGATGGACGATGAGATCGGTTCTCTGGAACCGGGCAAGAGGGCGAACCTCATCGTGATCGATGACATGGTCACGGTTGACAAGGTCTTCCTGGAGGGGGATCTGGTGGTTGACGGAGGGAAACTGACAGAGTAACCTCCAATATAGGAGCAACAAAAACCAGGCTCACGCCCCGCTGCCTGCGGCGGCTGTGAGCCTGGTTTTTCATGACGATCAGAATTCCCGCGCAGCATGAATTCTGTTGTTTGTTGATGCATCAGCCTTTCAGAGAGCCGGCTGTAATTCCCTTGATGAAGTATTTCTGAAGAAACAGGAACAGGACGATGATCGGCAGGCTTGACAGAAGGACTCCCGCGAACGCGTATCCGTACTCATTTGCCTTCGCGCCGAAAAAGGTGTTCAGGCCGACCATCAGTGTCGGATAATCCGTCGCGCTTAAGATCGTGCTGCAGACCAGATAGTCATTCCAGATGCCGATGCCGCAGACGATACAGCAGCTGGCAGTAACCGGCGCGAGCAGCGGAAGGAAGATCCTGCTGTAAACGCCGAGCATGGAACAGCCGTCGATGTAGGCAGCGTCTTCGAGATCCCTGGAGATTCCCCTCATGAATCCGGTGAAAAGGAAGGTTGCGAAGGGGATGTTCCATCCTACCTGGATCAGGGCCGGCCCCCAGATTGTATTATGTATGCCGAGCTTTACTGTCTGCACGACAAGCGGGATCACGCAGGAAACGAACGGAACCACCATGCAGACAACAAGCAGCGAATAATAGATCTGAAACACGCGATGATGCAGTCTGGCGATGGCAAAACCGGCAAGCGATGCCAGCAGGATGATCAGAAGAAGCGAAATGAGTGTAATGAGCCCTGTATTGCGTACCGCCTTCCAGTATTTCATCGCCTTGATCGCCTTCGGGAAGTTCTCCAGCGTGAACATGCTCCTGGTGATCGAGAGCGGGTGCTGTATGATCTGCTTGCGCGTTTTAAATGAACCGATCACAAAGTAATAGATCGGCGTAAGAAGCACAATCGTCGCGAGGAGCAGGATCAGTTCACTGACGAATTTGCGGACATTAAATGGTTTTTTTCTCATGTGATGTCCTCCCTTTTACGCATGACGACCAGCTGGATCAGCGAAACGACGGTTATGATCAGGATCAGGCAGACCGCGAGGGCGGAACTTCGTCCGTATTCGTTGGTCTGGAATGCGAAGAAAGTGATCCTCTGGGCGATCAGAAGTGTCGTCTGTCCGGGCCGCCCCTGGGAGATCAGGTACGGCAGTTCATAGGATTTATAGGCCGCTATGGATGTAGTCAGCATATTGATGGTGATCGAAGGCGCCATGAGCGGGATCGTGATATGCTTCCTTGCCTGCCTCGCCGAAGCTCCGTCCAGGGCAGCCGACTCGTAAAGCTCCTGGGGGATCGCCTGGAGGCCTGCCATGAAAATGACGACGCAGATGCCGACCCTGGCCCAGGTGGCGCCGAAAATGATCGCAAAGTTTGTCAGACCGACCGTCTCAAGCCAGTTCACGGGTTTTCCGCCGAGCGAGATGATCACCTTGTTGATGACGCCGTTGTTGAAATTGTACATCGTGCGCCAAAGGATACCGTCGACGACGCCGGAAAGCAGTGTCGGGAAAAACCAGGCAGACCGCAGAACGCCGCGCGGAAGTCTTCCCCGTCCTTTCTGGTCAAGTGCAAGGGCGGCGATAAAGGCG
>JAGCAV010000215.1 GCA_017652545.1 Lachnospiraceae bacterium | reverse complement strand
TGACACAGTAATTGGAAAGATACAGAGGCGCGAACATGACGATCCGGTTGCCGTAGAAGGCAAGCTTGATCTCCTCGGCGATCTCATACATGCGCTGGATCTTTTCCGGGATTTCGCATGCGAGCAGGACAGACGCTTCCCGGTGCGTAAGCCCGGCGCAGACACAGCCCTTTTCCGTTTTCCTGGGACGGGCTTTTTCAAGAATCTGATCGATCAGTTCCACATTATCCCTGTTTGCTTCAGCGTAGGCCAGCGTCGCGCGGATCTCATCGTCATTGATAAATTCTTCAGCCTTCATGGATTTTGGATCATACTTGTACATTTTTGAAATCTCCTCTCGAAACAACAAGATTGTATTGAATTGACTGCATACGACGGCTCAGACAGCCAAGACACTGGGCTGACTCGTCGCCGGTACAGATTTTTCCGTCATACAGTTCGTACTGGGCGCGAACCCTGACCGGGGACAGGTTCGGCATGACCACATTGGCACCGGAAAGAATGCCTTTTTCCCGGCCCTTCGGGTCAATGGTTCCCAGCGCGGTCGTGGCCGGAAGCAGAATGGGCGGATGGATCAGCCGGATGATGGACAGCAGATAACAGGTCAGTTCCAGGGTTCCCGGCGGATGGCCTGCAAACGGCGTGTCGTGGTGCGGAATAAACGGTCCGATCCCGCACATCTGGGGATGGAAGCTTTCAATAAACTTCAGGTCCTCGGCGAGCATCTTTTCTGTCTGAAAAGGTGAGCCCACCATAAAACCAGCTCCGGTCTGGTATCCGATTTCCCGAAGCTGATGCAGGCACGCCATCCTGTGTTCGAAAGACATCTCAGAGGGGTGCAGTTTCCGGTAATGGACGGGATCGGCCGTCTCGTGCCTCAGGAGATAACGGTCCGCGCCTGCGTCAAAAAGAGCCTGATAGCTGTCCCTTGTCCGCTCGCCAAGAGAGAGTGTGACGGCTGCGTCGGGACAATGCGTTTTGATCTGTCTGATCAGCGGTATGAGGACATTATCTGTAAAGTAACCGTCTTCGCCTCCCTGCAGGACAAAAGTCCGGAAACCGAGCGCATAGCCTTCCTCTGCGCAGGAGAGAATCTCCTCAGGCGTCAGGCGGTAGCGGCTGCAGTGACGGTTGTCTCTTCGTATGCCGCAGTACAGGCAGTTGTTCCGGCATATATTCGAGATCTCGATAAGACCGCGGATATACACATCGCTGCCGAATATGCGTTTCCTCCAGGCTACAGCCCTGGAAGAAAGCGCCTGCGCGGCTTCTTCCGTCCGATGACGGATCAGGTATTCATATTCTTCTTTTTCCAGCCTGTGTGACCGGTCAAGCCGGTCGATCAGACTGAGGACTTTTTCTTCAATCATATAACGATCCATTTCATAACAAATCACCGGCTTACAGCAGCGCATGCATATCGGGAAAGACCCGCAGGCTGCGCTCAAGGATTCCCGTCATATATGCGATGACGATCCCGTAGTTGGTGAAGGGAACACCCTGGTCATTGGCGCAGTTCATGCGGTACATGACCTCCCGTTCCGTGATCATGCAGCCCCCGCAGTGAATGACAGCCGCATAGGGCGTCAGGTCTTCCGGAAAATCCTTTCCGGAGCAGGTCTCGATCTCAAGATCGGCGCCGCTGCAGTGCCTGAGCCAGCCGGGTATCTTGACGGTCCCGATATCACCGCATTGTCTGTGGTGGGTGCATCCTTCCGCCATCAGGATCCGGTCATGGTTCTTCAGATCCCTGATCGCGCCGACAGCCCGGACTGCGGTCTCCAGGAAGCCTTTATACCGGGCCATCAGGATGGAGAAGGAAGTAAGCGGAACTTCTTCCGGTACCATGCGGCTGACGGAGGAAAAGACCTGGCTGTCCGTAATGACGATGGCAGGAGGGCGGCTGAGGGCCTCAAGCGTCTGGGGCAATTCTGATTCCCGTGTGATCAGGGCCATGCCTCCGGCATCCATGATGCTGCGGATCGTCATCTGCTGGGGCATGATCAGCCTTCCCTTCGGTGCTGCTTTATCGATCGGACATACAAGCACGGCACACGCGCCGGGAGGTACCAGGTTCTGAGTCACCGTGTGAGAGGGATCTTCCTTCGGCATCAGGGAAGCGATCATCTCCTTCAATTCATAGACACCTGTTCCGGTCAGCGCGCTGACACGGATACGCGGAACCTGGCTGTATCCGGAAAGACCTTCTTCCGGCAGGTCCCGCACTCCGGAAGTGTTTTCGGAAACATCCTCCGGCAGATGGGACAGATCGCATTTGTTGAAGGCAATCAGATGAGGGATCTTTTTGGATGAGAACAGGGACAGCAAAAGCGCGTCATCCCGGGTCATCCCGGTCGTCTCATCCACCACCAGCACAGCCAGGTCTGTCCTGTTCAGGATCTGTTTTGTCTTTCTGACACGCAGATCCCCGAGCATTCCGGCATCATCAAAACCGGGCGTGTCAATGATGACGACAGGACCAAGCGGAAGGAGCTCCATCGCCTTGACGACCGGGTCCGTTGTTGTTCCCTTGATGTCCGAAACAACTGCCAGATCCTGGCCGGTCACGGCATTGACGAGACTGGACTTACCGGCGTTGCGGCATCCGAAAAAGCCGATATGGATTCGGTTGGCTGAAGCGAGAGCATTCAGATCGTTGTTCATAATATTTTACCTGTGCGTGGCTTGTAGCTAACGCGAAAAAGAAACGCAGTATCCCCTGTCAGAAGATACTGCGTTCCTTAATCATATTCGTAAACGAGATGATTCTTATGGACGCTTCATCATTCTTTCATCTCAAGTTCCGGAAAGAAGACCGGAAGTTTCGATGTCAGGAGAGAAGGTATGCTGTGCTGTATGTTACGATTACCGGCAGCTGCGGTCAGCTTACTTTGCGCATGCGGCCTTGGCTGTCACATTCGGGATTCTCCCGATGGCGCCGGTCAGTGCGTTGATGACATCCGTCGGCGCATCAATGGCAATGCAGATGATGTTGATCTCTTTCTGCCGGTAGGGAAGTCCCATCCTGCCGATGATGTACTGACCGTAATTA
>JAGCAV010000214.1 GCA_017652545.1 Lachnospiraceae bacterium | reverse complement strand
GTCACGTACAGCTGACCATCTTCTATATAAGTCCCTTCGGGCAGGGCCACATCCTCGTTGATGTCCAGACCCTCACCATCTGCCGCGCGCTCGGCCTCATAGTCGACCGCATCCGGCACAAAGCCGTTACCCACAGGAAATGTATCGACGATTACATAGGCACTGCTGTTTTCAAAACGTATGGTATAGGTACGCGCAGATAACTGGCGGGCAGTGGGATCCTCAAACGTGAGTTCGATGGTTCCGCTGTTATTGGTGAACGAAGTGATCCCAACCTCCTGCGTCACATTGACAGGTCTCCCCCTCTTATCGGTTGCATCCGTCAGATTATAGCAGACCTTGACATCCTCTTCCCCGACATCAGCCAGGCTCCATCCGATGTCCTCAGTCTCAGTTTCGGTCTCTTCCTCAATGGCTTCCTCGAGGCCTTCGGTTAAAGACTCCGTCTCCTCCTCAATCTCCTCTTCAAGACCCTCCGTCACGGTCTCTGTGTCTTCCTCAGTCGTCTCCGTCCCGGCTTCAGTGGTCATCTCCATGGTCTCCGTCCCGGCTTCAGTGGTTTTCTCCATGGTCTCCGTCCCGGCTTCGGTGGTCTTCTCCATGGTCTCCGTCAAGGACTCCGTGTCCTCCTCCGTGGTCGCCTCCGATGCCTCAGGCTGTTTTTCTCCGACATCTTCCCCTACCTGGTCCGCTTCTGCTTCCTCATCCCCGGCAAACAGATCATTGTCATCGAAGTCAGCCTCAGTGACGCCTTCATACTCATCCCAGGAATCATCCTCGATAAACCATCCATCCTCACCGACGGCTCCATCCTGGTCCCAGATCTCATCCCAGTCAAACCCCTGGGCCTCGTCATTGCTCTCATCCCAGTCATCTTCCTGGATACCCATATCGTCGTAATCCGCTTCACCCTCATCGATGAATCCAAATTCGTCGACATACTCAAACTCAACGTCATCCCAGAAATCCAGATCACCGCGTGACATCTCCTCTTCAGCCTCTTCGGCGGTCACGATCTTGGGAATCCGCTCAGCAAGTTCTTCGTCATATATAAGGTTGTCTTTTGTTATCGTGATCGCATAAACACCGCTGTCGTTCACTTCAACTTCTATGATCTCCCCTGCTCCTTCAGGATCACCGGAAGCCGTCTCCCCGGCCACTTCCTCCCCGACGATCAGGTCCTCTGCGCTCTGATCCTCCTGCATGTACACAGGAATCCCGTGCAGAGTCAGGGCAGCAGTCAGTGCCAGAGCTGTGGCAGTTCTCATTTTTTTCATCCTTTATCCCTCCTGTTTACAGCGTGATACAGACATATGGCAGAAATGTAAAATCTTCCGGTTAATATAAAAATATTTGTAACATTGACACTACTGTAAGAGTCAATCGTTTACAGGAGATGCAGCCCGGATAGGACACAAAAAAGGACCGCCCTGGTAGGGGCGGTCTGTCGGTGAAATTATATGACTGGTATGATGATCTCCATTACTGTGCTGGAAATATCGGCTTTCCTCACTGAATATCCGCCCATATTAAATGCGGCCCTCAGTGTTCCTGTCTGTCTGAGAGAAAACAATTCAAAATACCTGTCTATGACAGGTATGATCTGATCATAATTCTTCCCGGGGTAGCTCCATTTAACCTTGACGGTCCTCATTTTCGGAATGAATGAAATCTCCGCACCTTCCGCCGGCGTTCGCAGGGGGACATGGAAAAGAATTCTCTGCTCTGCCGCCGGGTCAAATGTCCTGTAATCCAAAGACATGGTTTCTATCAAAGGCGGCTGAGTAAAATCTACAGGAAGCTTATTGTTGATGGCTTCAAACTGGACTTCACAGGCAATGTCAGAAAAAGCAGGCAGGCGCGGTACCATCATGATTTCTTTTGTGAAACAAAAGACTTCATTGGAACCGGAGATTTCACACTTGTAGGAGCCTTCTGTTTTGACACGTCGGTCGAATTGATGGAGAAGATTTGTGATCGTTTGCTGCTTATCCTGCAATTTGCGGTAAAGAGCTGACATATCCGCCGGATCCCGCAGAAACCCCCTGATATCTTTATTGGTAAATCCAAAAGACCTCAGGGTCAGAATGGTACCGATCTGCGCTATGTCCGCGCTGTCATAATACCTGTACCCGGATCCCTCGGCAACATATGCCGGCTTCAGCAGGCCATCAGCCTCCATCCTCCGAATGCAGTTTTCACTGACACCATAGCTCTTTGCGATTGCACCGATTAAAATCAGTTTATTGTCCTTTTTTGTCCTCATCTGATTTCCTGTAGTCCTCTCCCGAAAAGGTTGCAGTAAAAGAAAATCCTTCTGACTCCCCGGATTTTAAAACGGGCTTCAGCGTTTCCCTCCGGATAAAGTTTTACCATCTGCATATCATCGGATGAAGCTGCCGCCATAAACGAAAAATAATATATCTGTTCTCACCTCCATGAATGGATTGTAAAACAGTTTATCCGAATTCTTACAGCCGGTTCCGGTATTCATTTGCGCTCATGCCTTCGAGCTTTTTGAATACCCTGGAAAAATGTGCCACATCGGCATAGCCGACCATCTCACAGATCTCCCCGATGCGCAGGCTCGGATCAGCGAGCAGCTTTTTGGCAGCCTGGATGCGCTGGGAATGCAGGATGTCATAAAAGCTCTTGTGCATATACCGGTTGAGCAGTTTTGAAAGATGCCACTGTGAGACATAACAGGCATCCGCCACATCCTGAAGCGTGAGCTTTTCCTTATAATGCTTTTCCATATAGGCGATCGCCTGCCTGACAACGAACCTGCCCGCCTGCTCGGGCTCCTTCTTTTCTTCCTCTGCCTCAGACTCACTCCCATGCGGATTTCCGTCATCCTCAAGGGCTGTATCCCTTCCTGAATCCGCGCTGCCGGGGTCCGTCAGGGCAAGCCGCCCGGTCATAACCGCGAGCGATTCGCAGATCTCATCCATCCTGGAAGGTTTGACCAGGAATCGCGTTACGCCCAGGCGGATTGCCTCCTGGGCGTAACTGAATTCACGGTAACCGGACAGGACCGTGACTTGCATATCCGGGAACTCACTGCGAAGGCCGGCCAGCATGGTCAGACCGTCTTCACCCGGCATGCGGATATCCGTGAACAGGATGTGCGGGCGGATCTCGCGGATCAGCCTGGCACCGGAAGCGGCATCCTCCGCAGCGGCGGCGACTTCACAGTCATAGTCCTTCCACGGAACGACCTTTCTGAGGCCTTCCACGATCAAAGGTTCATCATCGATCAACACCACCCGGTACATGCCCTTGCTCCTCCTTCCTGGGAGGAATCTTAGCCTTTGACCGCTCCGGCTGTCAAGCCTTTAATGATGTGCTTCTGCAGACAGATATAAACCACAAGTACCGGTATGACGACCAGCACGACCGAGGAAGACATCAGGCCGTAATTGACGCCGGCCTGCGAACTGATCTCATTGAGCAGTCCCGTGATGGCGCGTTCCTGGGGATAGCGCAGGAAGAAGGACTGGGTAAACAGATCGTTGTAGCTCCACAGGAATGCGAATATCGCCACGGTGGCAAAGGAGGATTTTGCCGCGGGAATGATAATGTGGAAATAGATCTGATAGACGCTGCAGCCGTCTATGAAGGCGCTCTCCTCCAGTTCGATCGGCACCGACTGAATAAAGCCCATCAGGATGACGATCGCAAAACACAGGTTTCCCGCGATCTGGGGCAGGATCACAGCCAGCAGGCTTAAAAACCGCTTTCCCGTGCCGGCAATTCCCATCATCACTTCCATCCGGAAGACGGGAATGATCGTGGAAAAGACCGGGAACATCATGCCTGCCATGATCAGGCTGTAGAGGAGGCCGCGTCCTCGAAAACGGTAGCGCACCAGTCCGTAGGCGGCCAGCCCCGCGATGATCACAACACAGACCGTAACCGTCCCCGAGATCAGAAAGCTGTTGAGATAGGCATTTTTAAAGTCCGAACGCTGCCAGGCGGTGATGTAGTTGTCCATCGTAAACGCCTCTCCCAGCGGGAGCGAGAAGGAATCGGACATGATCAGTCCCTTCTGCCGGAAGGAATTCAGGATGACCCAGATGAAGGGGTAGATCGTGGTCAGTGCCCAGAATGACAGCAGGACATACGTGAGTGTCCGGCTCAGTTTATGTTTTCCGGTATGCATGATTCTCCCCCTTTCTCAGAAATCTTCCGAGGGCTTAAAGACCCGGTTGGCAATGTTGGAAAGCACGACGCCCAGCACAACGATCAGCACAGCAATGGTGGACCCGTAGTCCACGTTCATCTTGTTGAACGTCTGGTCGTACATATAGGTTCCGGTCAGCCAGCTCATGTTCTCCGGCATGCCTGCGCCGAACATGACCCATGGCAGGTCGAAGACCTTCAGCGCGCCGGTTATGGCCAGCACCAGGCAGGTGCACAGCACATTGCGCAGCAGCGGCAGCGTGATGAACCGTGTGCGCTTCCATCCGTCCGCGCCGTCGATGGCGGCGGCTTCGTATACATCCTGGGAGATGTTGTTGAGGCCCGTGACCAGAATGACAAAGTAGAAACCCACATACTGCCACATGACGGGCAGAAGCATGGTAAAGAGAAAATGCGTCTGGTCCTTCCAGTCCAGCCAGTCCACGATCACCTTGCCGCTGGGCTTGACATCGTACGGAAGCATGCCCAGATGCAGAAGCAGCTGGTTCACCATACCCCCTTTATACAGGAAGATCAGGTTGAACATCAGGCCGAGGGCTGTCGCCGAAATGACGATCGGGAAAAAGTAGACCGTCCTAAAGAACTGGGCACCCTTGCTGATCGTGTCCACCAGCAGCGCCAGGACAAGGGCTATGCCGACCTGGAACACAATGGTACAGACGATCAGGATCAGCGTGTTCTTCAGTGCCACCCGCATATAGGGATCGGTAAACAGACGTTTGTAATTTTCGTACCAGGGCTCGTTCATCCCCTCCGCCGCCCGGCCCAGACCGCCGATCTTCAGCACGGTATTGAGGATATTCTGAAAGAACGGATAATACAGGTAGAAAATCAGAAAGATGAAAGCCGGCAGAAGAAAGACCAGCAGCGGCCGTTTTCGTTTGTAGATCATTGAACTCATGGAGTCACCGTCCTGTAGATGAAAAACACGGCTGCTGCTTTCGCAGCAGCCGTGAACGGGTCTGCATCAGATGATGTACATCGCTGCGGATATACATCCGTTTTTATTCGCTTCAGTTCAGAGCCAGAGCGGAGTCGATCGCTTCCTCAGCAGTCATTTTGCCGGTAACCACATTCTGGATATTGGCAAACAGGTCTCCGCGGGCCTCGGCGGTCAGGGTATCCTGCACGGCGCCGGCGATGGCGGTGATATTCGCGTTGGCATCAGCGGCGGACTGCTGCAGGCTGTTCAGGCCGGCGGGGCTTGCGCCGTTGACCAGTGCGGTCACTTCTGTGGTAACGAAGGTGCTCATGACTTCATCGGAGGTAAGCTGGGAAACAAACTCCACGGCAGCCTCACGTTTTTCCGGATCATCCCATGCCTTGGTGGTGATGAAGTAACCCATGGAAATGCCGCCGATCGCTTCGCTTGCGCTTCTTTCGCCCTTGCCGGGAACATAGGCAATGGCAAACTCATCCAGATCTGCCGCGTTCTCTGTGAAATATCCGACCTTCCAGGAACCGTCGATCAGGAAGGCAGCCTCGCCGGCATTGAACAGTTCCACAGTCTCCGCGTCAGAGGCGGTCAGGGTGTTCTCCGGGAAATAACCCGCTTCATAGAGTGCCTTGATGTCATTCAGACCGGCAGCCCACTTCGCGCCGACTTCATCTTCAGAGCTTTCCGGAAGATCCAGGTGATTCTCCACGGTGCCGTTGTTCATGACCATGAACTCAAACCAGTAATGCGGAACCTCTACCAGTGAACAGGCAATGGGGGTATAGCCGGCATCCTTGATCGCCTCGCAGTCAGCCAGGAACTGATCCCAGGTGTAATCCGGGCCGGGAACTTCCACGCCGCAGTCCTCAAGGACAGCCTTGTTGACGAACATGTTCTCCCAGTAACCTGAGGACGGAACGGAATACTGCTTGCCGTCAGCGGCCACCGCCATCATGCTGCTCTTCATGTTGGTGGCATAATCGGGATACTCAGCGCGGATGTCATCGATGGAAACCACCTTCCCGGCGGAAATGAAGGGCTCAGCGTCCGCATTGGTGAAGTAGAACAGCACATCGGGTTCGGAGCCTGTCTCGAAGTCGGTCAGGACTTTCGCCTTCCACTCTTCGTTGGAGGTGGCGGAACCGTCGTTCACCTTGTTTCCGGTGGATTCTTCATAGGCCTGGACCGCAGCTTCAAAGTTGGCGCGGTTGCCGTCATCACCGCCGTAGGAAGTAACAACATTCAGTGTGACGCCGTCAGCAAAAGCGATCGTCGGAACAAGGCTGATCGCGAGGGCAGCTCCCAGAATCAATGATAATGTTTTTTTCATATTGGGTTTCTCCTTTCGTGGCAGAGAATGCTTTTTCGTCATTCTCCTCGTTTCTTTAACTGGCTGTCACCATCATAGAATAATCATGCACGAAAAAGAAGAACCGCACTTGTCTATTTTTGTCTGTTATTGTCATAAACCATCTTCAGACAACAGGAAAGCTTACACGGGTCAGGATCCTCTCCCCCTCCATCTGCCTGATGCTCAGTTCTCCGGCTTCCCCGTACAGGAGTCTCAGCCGCTGACAGACATTGCGCAGGCCCACTTTCCCGGAAACCTCCGCCGTGTCGGTGCCGGAAGCGAGCAGGGTTTCGACCGCCGCCAGGTCCTCGTCGCTCATGGCGCCGTCGTGTTCCACTTCAAGCACCAGACATGCCTCTTCCCTGTATGCCCGAAGGCACAGATACCCGCCCCGCCGCGGTGTCAGGTCATGTTCCACCGCGTTTTCCGCCAGAGGCTGCAGGATCAGGCGCGGAACAAGGGTATCCAGAAGACTGTCATCTATCTCCTTGTGGATCTTAAGCCGTTCTCCCAGACGCTGCCGGATGATATAAAGATAGGCATCGACGTAGCCAAGCTCCGTCCGGAGCGGGACCTGACTCCGGCCGTCGCGCCCCAGCGCCCCGTCCATCATCGTCGAGAGCGCTTCGATCATGGCACTCACATCCTCACAACCGGCCAGACGCGCTTCCCAGTTGATGACCTCCAGGGTATTGTTCAGGAAATGGGGATTGATCTGTGACTGCAGCGCTTTGATCTGTGCCTGCTGGGTTGCCTGCTGCTCCAGATAAGAACGCTCAAACTGATTCTTCAGCTCTGCGGACATTGTATTGAAATGCGCGTACAGGCGGGCGAACTCCCGGCTGTTGGCCTTCGCGTCGATGTGGTAGCCGCGTTCACCGTTCTCAAGCCGGTTATTGGCATCCACCAGGATATCCACCGGCCGCGTCACATACGAGCGGAACAGAAAGATGACAGCCAGCAGCATCGGAAGGACCAGGAGCACCACAACCAGAACCGCCATGCGGATCTGCGGCACGTTGCGCCATACGTTGTATGGCGCAAGCTGCGTCGTGAGCACAAGACTGTGGCCGGACACTTCCTTCGCAAGCTGCACCTGCTCCCCTGCCGCAACTGTCGCATCCGAGTTCACGTCAGAAACACTTTTCAATGTTCCATCCCGGTCCAGCACAAGCGCTTCATCGATCATAAGGTCCGCCCCGCCAAACGACGCAAGCTCATTGAGCGACTGGAACAGATTCTCAAGATCACACAGGAGCACGACCGTAGCATAGGCGTTAAAGTGGCTGTCAAGAAGATTGCGCGCGACATAAAGATCTCCGTCATATTCCAGCAGGAGGATGTCCGTATCGATCCCGCTCATCTTCTCCAGCACGTCCGCCTCGATGCGCTCACGGTAGTTCCGCTGCGCGCTGAAGCCGAAATCGCCCCGGCCCGCAGCGTACGGATGCACGCCGGTTTCTTCCCAGAAGCTTAAGAAGACCGCATCGATC
>JAGCAV010000213.1 GCA_017652545.1 Lachnospiraceae bacterium | reverse complement strand
CTTTTCATAAAACGAAGTTTGTGATATGATATGGAGCGGTCTTTTCCGGGAAGTTTCCGGAAAAGAAACGCCGTATCGCCTGGATACACCGGCTGTCCGGAAGAGACCGGATCAGACGGAACGGCATTGTGAGAAATGGAGGATACCATTATGAAGCATATCAAGACGCTCAATACCAGAACGCTTCAGAATACACTGAAAAAGGGTGGCTGCGGCGAGTGCCAGACTTCCTGCCAGAGTGCATGCAAGACCTCCTGCACCGTAGGAAACCAGGTCTGTGAGAAGAAGAGCAAATAATACAGGCACGCTATAGCTTTATACACAAGCATAGAGGCTGTTGTCGGAGAGGGAAAAACCATCTGCCGTTGGCGGATATTCCGACAGCAGCCATTGTGTGTGTTTACAAGGAGACAACAGTTGATCCATCAATACAAGAACAACGGGTATGATATTGTCCTGGATGTTCACAGCGGCAGTGTTCACGTGGTCGATGACCTGGTCTATGACGTGATCGAAAAGATCGCTCGCGCATACGATGAGGATGAAGCGGCCGCGGCTCTGACGGAAAGGGAGCAGGAGGTGCAGGACCTGATCGCCCGTGAGCTCTTTGGGGTATGGCCTTCGGAGGCGCTCGCCGAAGCGGTATCGGAATGCGTGCTGCTCGCCCGTGCAGGTACCCTGTTCTCAAAAGACGAATATCGGGAGGCAGTCCTTGATTTCAAGGGTCGCCAGACAGTCGTCAAGGCGCTCTGCCTTCATATCGCGCATGACTGCAACCTTGCCTGCAGGTACTGTTTCGCAGAGGAAGGGGAATACCACGGAAGAAGGGCGCTGATGTCCTTTGAGACCGGGCGGAAAGCCCTGGATTTCCTGATCGCTTCTTCCGGGAACCGCAGGAACCTTGAGGTCGATTTCTTCGGCGGAGAACCGCTTCTGAACTGGGAAGTGGTCAGGCAGCTGGTCGAGTACGGCAGGGGACAGGAAAAACAGTACGATAAAAAATTCCGCTTTACGCTCACGACAAACGGCATACTCTTAAATGATGAGATCATGGAGTTCTGCAACCGGGAGATGAGCAATGTGGTCCTGAGCCTTGACGGGCGCAGGGAGGTCAATGACCGGATGCGGCCTTTCAGGAACGGCGCCGGCAGCTATGACAGGATCGTGCCGAAGTTCCAGAAATTCGCGGAAAGCCGCGGACAGTCCGCCTATTATGTGCGAGGGACATTTACAAGGAACAACCTCGATTTTTCGGAGGATGTGAAACATTACGCCGAACTGGGCTTCACACAGCTTTCCATGGAGCCGGTCGTGGCTTCGCCGGATGAACCGTACGCCATCAGGGAAGAGGATATCCCGCGGATCTGCGAGGAGTATGACAGGCTGGCCCTCTGGCTGATCGACCAGAGCCGCAAAGGCAGACCGCTGAGCTTTTTCCATTTCATGATCGACTTAAGGGGCGGTCCCTGCGTTTACAAAAGGATGTCCGGGTGCGGAAGCGGAACGGAATATCTGGCCGTGACGCCCTGGGGCGATCTGTATCCGTGCCACCAGTTCGTCGGACAGGAACGGTTCCTCATGGGCAATGTGGATGAAGGAATCGTCAGGCAGGATATTGTGGACGAATTCAAGTGCTGCAATGTCTATACAAAAGAAAAGTGCCGGAAATGCTTCGCGAGGTATTACTGCAGCGGAGGCTGCGCCGCGAACGCCTGGAATTTCCATGGCTCCATCCATGACGCTTATGATATCGGATGTGAACTGCAGAGAAAGCGTGTGGAATGCGCGATCATGATCAAGGCGGCCCAGGCCGACTATGAGGAAAAGACCGGCGAAACGCTGAAGGAACCGGCACCCATCGAGGGCGTTGCCTGCTGATGGTATCTCCAGGAATCCTGTCAGGATCCTGAAAAGATAGAGATATAAAGTAATAAGTAATAAAGGAGACAAACCAATGACCAAGAAAAGAGCTACCTGGGTCATCGCCATTATGGCTGTTCTGCTTGTGCTGACGCTGATCACAGCAGCCATCGGCTGGGGCCCCACAGGTACAGGCGCGGCAAAGAACATCAGACTCGGACTGGACCTTTCCGGTGGTGTGTCCATCACCTACCAGACTGTTGAAGAGAATCCTTCCGTGGAAGCGATGTCCGATACGATCTACAAGCTGCAGCAGCGTGTCACCAACTACAGCACAGAAGCTTCTGTTTACCAGGAAGGCCACAACCGGATCAATATCGAGATCCCCGGTGTTTCAGACGCGAACGCGGTCCTGGAAGAACTGGGTAAACCCGGATCCCTGATCTTCCAGCTTGAAGACGGGACAGAGGTCGTTACCGGAGCTGATGTGGAAGTTGCTGAGGCAAGGACGCAGAATGACAATCTTGGCAATTCCGAATACGTTGTCTCCCTGACATTTTCCGAAGCCGGAACAAAAGCATTTGGTGATGCCACCAGCGCCAATGTAGGAAAACAGATCTACATTGTCTACGACGGTGAGACCATCAGTGCCCCGGTCGTACGTGAAGCCATCACCGACGGCAAGTGCATCATCTCCGGCAATTTCACCATGGAGAGCGCTTCCGAGCTGGCTTCCTACATCCGTATCGGTTCCCTTTCCCTTGAACTGGAAGAGATCCGGTCCAATGTGGTCGGAGCGCAGCTGGGTGAGCGTGCGCTGTCCACATCCCTGATTGCAGGTGTGATCGGTCTTCTGATCGTCATCGCCTTCATGATCTTTGTATACAAGATCCCCGGCATCATCGCCGGTGCGGCGCTGGTCTTTTACGCGGGTCTTGAACTGGTCGCCCTGAACGCTTTCGATATGACACTGACACTGGCCGGTATCGCCGGTGTTATCCTGTCCATCGGTATGGCCGTGGACGCCAACGTCATCATCTATGCGCGTATCCGTGAGGAGATCGCGTCAGGAAAGACGGTCAGGTCTTCCATCGATATCGGCTTCAAGAAGGCGCTCGGCGCCATCATCGACGGCAATGTGACGACCCTGATCGCCGCCATCGTCCTGAACTTTATGGCTACCGGCTCTGTGAAGGGCTTTGCCCAGACGCTGGGACTTGGTATCATCATCTCCATGATCACTGCCTGCATTATCTCCAGACTGATCGTCAACGCCGCCTATGCGCTTGGCATGAAGGAAGAGAGATATTACGGCAAGGCTGCTGAGAGAGAGACGATCGATTTCGTCGGCCGCAGGAAGATCTTCTTTATCATTTCGGCATGCGCGATCCTTCTCGGACCGGTTTCCATGCTGATCAACAACGGTGCCGGCAGAGGCTTCCTGAACCTGAGCATGGAGTTCAGAGGCGGTACGGCAACAGATGTCACCTTTAATGAAGAGTACTCGATCGACAGGATCGACAGTGAGATCAAGCCCGTGATCCAGGATGTGATCGGTGATGCTGAGATTCAGGCGCAGAAGGTTGCCGGCGGCAAGGAGATCATCTTCAAGACCAGAGTCCTGACGCTTCAGGAGAGGGAAGATGTGACGGATGCGCTCGATGACCAGATCGGAATCGCCGAGTACACAACGGACAGCGGCGTGACAGAGAAGAGCATCAGCTTTGAGACGATCTCTTCCACGATCAGCAACGAGATGAGACAGGCAGCCCTCCAGGCTGTGATCATCGCCATTATCCTGATGCTGGTATACATCTGGTTCCGGTTCTCGGATCTGCGCTTTGCAGGCAGCGCCGTTCTCGCGCTCTGCCATGATGTGCTGGTCGTGTTTACCTGCTACGCGCTGATCAGGATCTCCGTAGGCAATACGTTCATCGCCTGTATGCTGACCATCGTCGGTTACTCGATCAATGCGACGATCGTTATCTTCGACCGTATCCGCGAGAATCTGAAGGCAAGGACAAAGAAGGATACGCTTGCTGATATTGTGAACAGAAGTATCACGCAGACACTGACAAGAAGTATCTACACTTCCTTCACCACCTTCATCACCATTGCAGCCCTGTATATCATGGGTGTTCCGAGCATCAAGGAATTTGCTCTGCCGCTGATGGTCGGTATCATCGCAGGTGGTTTCTCATCCGTATGCATTACGGGTCCGCTCTGGTACCTCATGCGTGCAGGTGCTGAGAAAAAGAAGAGCAAATAAGCCTGCTCTTACCTAAGATCGTTAACAGAAAACATCAGGAGCGCCCTGCTGCCTGTCATTATGTGACCGGCGGCAGGGCGTACTTCCTTATTGGAACAGGGACCGGCTTATATGAAGAAGACGAAGTGGATGCTTTATACAAAGCGTGCGGATTTCAAAACGATCGCGGATAAATACGGGATCGACCAGGTGACTGCCCGGATCATTCGTAACAGGGATGTTGTCACAGATGAGCAGATCAGGTCATATCTGTACGGGACAGAAGATGATCTGCATGATCCGTCGATGATGAGGGATGCATGCAGGGCCGCCTCTGTCCTGAAGGAAAAGATACGGGAAGGAAAGAAGATCCGGATCATCGGTGACTACGATATTGACGGCGTATGCGCCGTCGCGATCCTGTACAGGGTCCTGAGCGGGCTCGGCGCGGACGTGGATTACGAGATACCGGACCGGATCACGGACGGCTACGGCCTGAAAAGAAGACTGGTCGAATATGCCCTTGAGGAACAGGTGGATACCATCCTCACCTGTGACAACGGGATCCGTGCCGTTGATGAGATCAGGTTCGCCAAAGAGAACGGGATGACGGTCATCGTGACGGATCATCATCAGCCGGGAGCGGAGCTGCCGCCCGCCGATGCCGTTCTGGATCCATGCAGGAAAGACGAGACATATCCGTTTGCCGGGATATGCGGGGCTGTGGTCGCCTGGAAACTGATGCAGGTCCTTACCGGTGACAGGCTGCTTTCTTACCTGGATCTGGCAGCTTTCGCGACTGTCGGGGATGTGATGGACCTTCGCGATGAAAACAGGATCATCGTCAGGCTCGGCCTGTCCCTGCTCGGACATACAGACCGGCCCGGCCTGAAAGCGCTGATCGAGGAGAACGCGCTTACGGGCAAAGATCTGAGGGCTTATCATATCGGGTTTATTCTCGGCCCCTGCATCAATGCAGGCGGGCGGATCGACACAGCCAGGCGTTCTCTTGCCCTGCTGCTCTCGGAGGATCCGGGAGAAGCCTCCGGACTGGCCCGTGAGCTGGTAAAACTGAACGTGATCAGAAGAGAGCTGACAGAAGAAGGGCTTGAACGGGCCATCCGTATTCTGGAGGGAGACGGGAAGGACGGATCCGGGACAGCGCTGCCGGATGAGATCCGCCTGACAACACCGGAGGATAAGGTTCTGGTGGTCTACCTGCCTGACTGTCACGAGTCGGTCGCCGGGATCATTGCAGGCAAGCTGAGGGAACGCTACTACAGGCCTTCCATCGTGCTCACCGATGCGCAGGAGCCGGGAATCGTCAAAGGCTCAGCCCGTTCAATCGAAGGGTACCACATGCATGACGCGCTGGAGGAGAGCAGTGACCTGCTGCTGGTATTCGGGGGACATCCCATGGCAGCGGGACTGACACTGCTGAAGAGTAACCTTAAAGCATTTGCCCGCTTTCTGAATGAACACTGTACCCTGACCGGGGATGACCTCATTCAGAAACAGTTGATTGATGTCCCGGTTCCGATGTATTATCTGAATGAGAAACTTATCAGGGAATTTGAACTGCTCGAGCCATTTGGAAAAGGGAATGAGAAACCGGTATTTGCCCTGAAGAACGTTTCACTGTCGGGCGGAAAGATCCTCGGTTCTTCCGGAAACACGTTCAAGTGCATGATCGAAGATGAAACGGGTACGCGGCTGGAGGGAATCTGGTACGGAAATACCAGCGAACTGATCCTTGAATTCTGGGAAAGATGGGGCCGGGAACAGACCGGCCGCCTGATGAGAGGGCAGGAGAATACGATTCGCGCTGCAGTTCTGTACTATCCGCAGATCAATCATTACAGAGGATGGACGAACATACAGCTCCGGATCCTGGGATTTGCCTGACAGGATCGAAACGAACCGGTTGCTGATTTGGGATGAGCTGAATAGATTATGAAAACAAACGACAGGATCAAAACAGCCGTATATTCCTTACTTGGGATCATGACGCTCGGCCTGCTGCTGGCCTACCTGATCAGGCGGGAATTCGAACCATGGTTTCTGGCACTGATCATGCTGCTTGCAGCAGCGGCAGTGTTCATGCACATACGGAATACAAGGACGATCCCTTCCTACATCGAAAGGACACTTGGGATCGCCGGGACCGGGAGCGGCAGGATCATGGCCTTTGATCATCTGCGGCTCATGGCCCTTTGCGGTGTCATCATCACACACGCCGTTCAGATCGATATGGAGGGGATGAGCCCGCTCTTCGCAAAGGCAGCGGTCATGATCTGGGTCGTGACCATGTCTGCCAACGGCATCTATGTGATGCTCTCGGGGGCGCTGCTGTACCGATGGAAGGAGGAGCCCGTATCGGTCTTTTATGTGCGGCGGTTCGCTGAGGTGGTGATTCCCCTGATCGTCTATTATCTGTGGTATCTGGCAGTCAACTACCATCTGGGGAGGGGCTGGAACTGGGTCTCTTTCAGGTCCGTGCCTGAATGGCTGCTTACCGGCAGGATCCGTGAGGCACCGCATCTGTGGCTGGTCTATGTGATCCTTTCCGTGTACCTGGCTGTTCCGTTCATGCGCATTGCCCTGCGGGATCTGTTCCGTGAAGAAGAGGATCGAAGAACAGGCTTTTACCGTACCTTTACACGTGTGCTGCTGGCATTGTTCATTGTGCAGGCAGCGACGCCTTTCATCAATCTGGGACTGGTCTATGCGCCTTTCGCGCTGCAGATTCCGTTCACGGGATGGCTTCTGATCTCCCTGTACGGTTTTTGGGCTTCCCTCCCTGAGAGCAGACGTTATGACAGGGTGACGATCCCGCTGGGGGCGGCAGCGCTTGCAGCGATCTGCGTGATCTGTGCCTTTGATCCGGGCGAGGAGGTACGCGCAGCGTGGTGCCTGAATGACGCCTTCCTCCCCGCCATGCTCTGCACCGGGCTCTTTGCAGCTGTCTTCAGGGCAAAAAAACTGTTTTCAGGCATGAATCCCGTCTTCAGGAGCATCTGCCGGTACAGCTACGGAATCATGCTGATCCACTGGTATACGATCCATTTCATTGTCAGGGACCGCTTTCATGTTCACGCATACATGTGGGGCGGCGCGGGGATCCTCCTGTCGCTGATCCTGACCCTTGTCTTCAGCTGGATCATCTGCGTGATCATCGACAATCTGATCGTGTGGCCGCTGAAAAAAATCTGGTACCTGATCTTTGACATACTGCGAAACTGTTTGACAAGAAAAAGCGCATGAAATAGAATAATCTATTGGATTTATTTGAAAATACAGCTGATTTGGAGGTTTTGACATGGCGGTTTCATACAATCACAGAGCCATTGAAGAAAAATGGAGAAAAAACTGGGAGCAGAACCCGGTCAACGTTGATGACGGGAAGAAGGAGAAATATTACTGTCTCGACATGTTCCCGTATCCTTCCGGAAACGGTCTGCATGTAGGCCACTGGAGAGGCTATGTGATATCAGATGTCTGGAGCAGGTATAAAATGATGCAGGGCTATTATCTGATCCATCCCATGGGGTGGGATGCCTTCGGCCTGCCTGCTGAAAACTATGCCATCAAGACCGGCCAGCATCCGGCTATTTCCACCGCCCAGAATGTGAAGAACATTAAAAAACAGATCAACCAGATCGCGTCGATCTATGACTGGGACAGGGAAGTCAACACGACTGATCCGGACTTTTATAAGTGGACGCAGTGGATCTTTGTGAAGATGTTCGAGAACGATCTGGCCTATGAAAAGGAATTCCCGATCAACTGGTGCCCGAGCTGCAAGACCGGACTGGCAAACGAGGAAGTCGTCAACGGCAAGTGCGAACGCTGCGGCAGCGAGGTGACCAAAAAGAATCTGCGCCAGTGGATGCTGAAGATCACCAAATACGCGGAGCGGCTGCTCAATGATCTTGACAGGCTTGACTGGCCGGAGAAGGTCAAGAAGATGCAGACTGACTGGATCGGAAAGAGCTACGGTGCCGAGGTCGATTTCAGCGTGTACGGCACTGACAAAAAGATCCGTGTGTACACCACCAGACCTGACACCCTTTACGGCGCGACCTTTATGGTGCTGGCTCCCGAGCATGAACTCGCAGGCGAACTGGCCACAGAGGAGACAAAAGAAGCCGTCGAAAAGTATATCTATGATTCATCCATGAAATCGAACGTGGACAGGCTGCAGGACAAGGAGAAGACCGGTGTCTTCACGGGAAGCTATGCCATCAATCCCATGAATAACGAGAAGATCCCGATCTGGCTGTCCGATTATGTCCTGGCTGATTACGGTACCGGCGCGATCATGTGCGTTCCGGCACACGATGACAGGGACTTTGAATTCGCGACCAAATTCGGTATCCCGATCATTCAGGTCATCGCAAAAGACGGCGTGGAGATCGAAAACATGACGGAGGCATACACGGAAGCAGCCGGCACGATGATCAATTCCGGCGACTGGAACGGCATGGAATCGGCAGTCCTGAAGGTGGAAGCCCCCATGATGATCGAGGCGAAGGGCATCGGCAAAAAGACCGTGAACTACAAGCTCCGCGACTGGGTCTTCTCAAGACAGCGGTACTGGGGCGAGCCCATCCCCATCATCCATTGCCCGAACTGCGGAAACGTGGCTGTGCCGGTAGAGGAACTGCCGCTGCGCCTGCCTGATGTGGAATCCTATGAGCCGACGGGCACCGGTGAATCACCGCTGGCCGCCATTGATGAGTGGGTCAACTGCAAATGCCCGAAATGCGGCGCAGCCTCGAAGAGGGAAACCAACACCATGCCCCAGTGGGCCGGTTCATCCTGGTATTTCCTGCGCTATGTGGATCCGCATAACAAGGAAGAGCTGGTCTCCAGGGAGAAAGCGGACAAGTATCTGCCCGTTGACATGTACATCGGCGGCGTGGAGCATGCTGTCCTGCACCTTCTGTATTCCAGGTTCTATACGAAGTTCCTGTGCGATATCGGCGCCATTGACTTTGACGAACCCTTTACCAAGCTGTTCAACCAGGGCATGATCACCGGCAAGAACGGCATCAAGATGAGCAAGTCAAAGGGAAATGTGGTCTCACCGGATGACCTGGTGCGCGACTACGGCTGCGACAGCCTGCGTATGTATGAGCTGTTCGTGGGACCGCCCGAGCTTGATGCCGAGTGGGATGACCGCGGAATAGACGGCGTATACCGCTTCCTGGGCAGGTTCTACAACCTTGTCATGGACAATAAGGACAAGGGTACGCCTGAGACAAAGGAACTGGTCAAGGCAAGAAACAAGGCTGTTCACATGATCACCCAGCGTCTGGAGAACTTCAGCCTGAATACGGTCATCTCCGGTTTCATGGAGACAACCAACAATCTGCTCTCTCTTGCGAAGAGCGAGGGCGGTGTGGATACCGCGACACTCAGGGACATGGTCCTGATGATCGCGCCGTTTGCCCCGCACATCGGCGAGGAACTGTGGGAAGCCCTCGGCGGGACGGACAGCGTGTTCCATCATCCGTGGCCGACCTTCGACGAGGAGAAAATGAAGGATGATGAGATCCAGGTACCCGTTCAGGTAAACGGCAAGATGAGAGCTGTAGTGAGCATCAGCGCTGAGGCAACCAAGGAAGAAGCTCTCGCGGCAGCAAAGCTCGCCGTGGCCGGAAAGATCACCGGTACGATCATCAAGGAGATCTACGTAGCGAAGAAGATCATCAATCTGGTAGCCAAATAAATATCTGTTGGGAATGATTTCCCGGGAAACGCCCTGCGGTAAAGGCAGGGCAGGTACACAAAAAGGAGGCAGAGCTATGAGTCAGACAGCAAATACTGCGGTTCACACCGACAAGGCACCGGCTGCGATCGGTCCTTATTCCCAGGCTGTACAGGCCGGAAATACGATCTATGTTTCCGGACAGCTTCCCATCGATCCGGCAACGGGCGCCTTTGCAGGAGAAGATATTGCATCACAGACCAGACAGAGCCTGACCAATATCAGAAACATCCTGGAAGCCGCCGGAACGGATATGAAGAGCGTTGTCAAGACGACTGTCCTGCTTGCCGATATCGGTGATTTTGCGGCAATGAATGAGGTGTACGCCGAGTTCTTTGAAGCGCCTTATCCCGCGCGGGCAGCGTTTCAGGTAGCTGCGGTCCCGAAGGGAGCACTGGTAGAGATCGAAGCGGTTGCGGTAATCTCATAAACGGCAGAGCGGGACGAAAAGGATCTCCCTGAAATGAGGAAATGCTGATTATGATGAGCGGATGGTGAATGTCCTTAAGGGTTTCCCTTCCGCTCAATTTGGTTTTTAAGAGATTCTCTGAATTTATTTTTGAGGCGTTGATTATGACTCTGATCTCTGCAACATTTATTCTGTTTCTGGGCCTGGCCCTTCTGCTGTATTATCTGTTCCCCTCCGGGAAAAGATGGTATGTGCTCCTTGCCGCCAGTCTGGTTTTCTATCTGTGCAGCGGATGGAAGAGGATCGTCTTTGTCCTTTTCTCCTGCCTGACGGGTTATCTTGTCACCAGGAAGATAGCGGGAATCTATGAAAAAGCTTCCCGTGCCCGGGAGGAGAATTCACAAGACGGGCAGGAAGGGCAGCAGGGAAGGAAAAAACAGTCCGGTGCAGGGGCGGATGCCGCCGGCAAAAAAGAAGCCAGGGCAGTCCTGACGGCAGGGCTTGTGGTCATTATCGGCCTTCTGTTCGTGACCAAGACCGCCCAGATGTGGACAGCGGCGCTTGCGTCTCTCTCCCGCGGCAGGATCAGTCTTGCGGTTATTGTTCCGCTGGGGATTTCCTATTACACCTTCGCGCTGGCAGGATATATGGCCGATGTATACTGGAAAAAGGACCAGGCTGAGACGAATTTCCTGAAGCTTCTGCTGTATCTGATCTATTTTCCGCATATCACGCAGGGCCCGATCCCCAGGCACGGCCGTCTGGCAAAGCAGCTGTTCGCAGGCGCGCCTTTTGATTACCGCCGCCTCTGTTTCGGACTGCAGCGGATGGTCTGGGGTTTTTTTAAGAAGTCAGTCGCGGCGGACAGGCTCGCTCTTGTCACAGCGGCGGTATTTTCGGGAGAAGAGGTGTATCCCGGCAGCATCTGCCTGCTGGCTGTGATCTGCTCCGCACTGCAGCTTTACTTTGACTTTTCCGGCTGCATGGATATTGTGATCGGTGTCAGCGAATGCTTCGGGATCACCCTTGACGAGAACTGTACCAGACCCTTCTTTGCCAGAAGCGCGGCGGAATTCTGGAGACGCTGGCATATTACACTGGGCACCTGGTTCAAGGATTATGTGTATCTGCCGGTTTCCATAAGCGGGCCCGTCACAAGGCTCAGCAGGCGTATGAAAGACAGGTTCGGCAGGAAAGCCGCCCGGAATGTCATGACGGTCATTCCGCTCGCCATCGTGTGGCTGCTGACAGGTCTCTGGCATGGAACAGGTCCGGATTATATTCTCTGGGGATGCTACTGGGGTGTGATCATCATCTTCAGTACCGTGTTTGCAAAAGAGATCAGGGAATTTGACAAAAAGCTGCACATCGATCCTGCAGGCAGAGGCTGGCAGGTATGGCAGATGATCCGGACATTCCTGATCTACTGCGGCGGAAGACTGCTTACGGCGCCCGGTTCGCTGTCTGCCACGGGGCGGATCATCCGACAGATCCTGACCGGGTTCAAAGCCGGAGCGCTCGCGGACGGGACATGGTTCACGCTGGGCCTCGATCTGCCCAACACGCTGATCTTTACGGGCGCTTTCATACTCATAGCCGCTGCGGATATCCTGAATGAACGGGGCGTGCTGATCCGGGAAAAGGTCGGAGAGATGCCGCTCGTCATTCGCTGGCTGCTGTACTACCTGCTGATCATGACGGTGGTCCTGTTCGGAAAATACGGCGCCGCTTTCGACAGCAGCGCGTTTATCTATGCGGGCTTCTGAGGAAGCTGCACGGAGGGATCTGAGATGTCTGTAAAAAAGGGACCTTTCGTTTTCAGGGCTGCACTTGTTATGGGCATATCCTTTCTTCTCATGCTTTCCGCCCGGCCTGCGGCGGCGGAAGACTTTGAAGAGATGTTTGAGAATGTCGAAAGTGATGACACATCGTTTTCCGAACTCCTTGAGGTCATGGACGATCAGGGTGCAGCGGGTGATTACGGGAGGCTTTATATTCCCGAGGTCGGAATCAGTGTCGCGCTGAACTATGCCGAGAACAACATTGACGATGACGCGCAGCGGATCACGGACGAGTGGGACAGCGCGGTCTATATGCCCTGGACCCGGAGACAGGATATGATCGCGGATCATTGGACACAGGGCTTTCTGAATATCCGCGACTGCCGCGAAGGCACGCGGGCCTATATCAAAAAAGAGGACCGGATCCTGACCTATGTGTGCACCGAATCCACTGTCGGCCACAACATGATGAATTATTTCCTGATCGAGACATATAACGATCATTCATTCAGCATGCCTGTGCCTTATGAGGAAGAGGCGCTGACGGAGTCGGATGAAACGGCTCCTGAAGAACCGGCATCGGAAACACTGGTAAACGTGGGCGGTGATGACACCTGGGATGAGGAAGATCGTGTATTTCTGACAACGCCGCATGAGTGGACCGGCTATTATACGGTCGGGGATCCGGAAAACGAGAGCGAGCCGGAAACACAGACCGAGATCTTCTGGGGTCAGCCGCTGGAATACATGGATGACTTTGATCTTTTCATGTATACATGCAACGGACGCTGGCAGGACGTCTATCTGGCACTGTTCCGGCTGGAAGATATCCTGTATCTGTAGAAACTAAGATAAGGGTTTTACTATGGCATTTGATGGAATCACAGTCGCAAACCTGAGACGGGATATGGCACAGGTCATGACGGACGCCAGGATCAACCGGATCATCCAGCCGGAGCCGGACGCGCTTTTGCTGACTTTCAAAGGCAGGGAAGGGCAGGGGAGGCTTTTTATGTCTGCCAGCGCGTCCCTGCCGCTTCTGTATCTGACGGATGAAAACCGCACAGCCCCGGTCACAGCGCCGAACTTCTGCATGCTCCTGCGCAAGCACATCGGAAGCGGAAGGATCATCAGCGTGTCCCAGCCTTCTCTTGAGAGAATCATTTTCATAGATATCGAACACTATGACGAGATGGGCGACCTGCGCAGGAAAAGGCTTGTCATTGAACTGATGGGGAAGCACAGCAATATTATTTTCTGTGATGAGGATGACAGGATCATTGACAGCATCAAGCATATCCCGTCACAGATGAGTTCGGTACGGGAAGTCCTGCCGGGAAGGCCGTATTTCATCCCTGTAACACAGGAAAAAAAGGATCCGCTGAATACCTGCAGGGAAGAATTTGAACAGGTCGTTCTGACGAAGGCAATGCCCCTTTCAAAGGCGATCTATACCGGATATACAGGCATTTCCCCTGTCATCGCGGAAGAATTGTGTTATCGTGCCGGGCTTGACGGAGCTGTAAGCGCGCAGGCCGTTGCTGACGATCACGACGCATCACGGCTCTGGACGGCTTTTGATACCTGTATGAATGAGGTACGTGAAGGCCAATTCTCCCCGATGATCATCACGGATGAAAAAGGCCGGCCTGTCGAGTTCGCCTCTGTCAGGCTGACCATGTACACAGATATGCATGCGCGCACCGGGGAAAGCATCTCACAGATCCTTTACACCTTCTATTCCATGAAGGATGTCTATGTGCGGATGCGGCAGAAATCCGCTGATCTGCGGCATATTGTGGGAACAGCGATCGAACGGACGTCGAAAAAGCTGGATATCCAGACGCGACAGATGCGTGATACGGAAAAGATGGATAAGTACCGGCTGTACGGCGAGATGCTTCATACCTACGGATATGACGCAAAACCCGGCGACAGGAGCCTGACCGTTACAAATTACTATACCAATGAACCGCTGACGATTCCGCTGGATCCGACCATGACAGCCCAGGAGAACGCGAAAAAGTACTTTGAACGGTTCTCAAAACTGAAAAGGACCGCAGCGGCGCTGACGGACCTGATCAGCGGAACACAGGCGGACCTGGACCAGCTCCTGGCCATCCGGACATTTCTGGACATGGCGGTCTCGGAACCGGATCTGGCGCAGGTAAGGGATGAACTGGTTCAGGCAGGGTACATCCGCCGCAGGCCTTCGAAGGAGAAAGGGAAGCCGAGGTTCGTCTCAAAGCCCTATCATTACCGGACACGGGACGGCTTTGACATCTACGTGGGAAAGAACAATTATCAGAATGACCAGCTTACCTTCCAGGAAGCATCGGGAAATGACTGGTGGTTTCACGCGAAGGGGACACCGGGGTCACATGTGATCGTCAAAAGCCGGGGCGGGGAGCTGCCTGACCATGTCTTTGAGGACGCCGGCCGTCTGGCCGCGTACTACAGTGCCGCCAGGGATGCCGGGAAAGCCGAGATCGATTATATCCAGAAAAAGCATGTAAAAAAGCCGAACGGGGCCAGGCCGGGCTTCGTGGTCTACTATACGAATTATTCAATGGTGATCGATACGGATATCAGCGGGCTGGAGATGGTCGAATAAAAAGTTTGGGCTTGATGTAACAGACCGGATTGTGTATATTATTGTGGTGATATCTGTTCAGACATGTCACGGCCGCCGGAGGCGGCGGTGTATGAACGGAATACAGGAAAACGGAGGAATGATTTATGTTTAATTTTCTGGAACAGGCAGCCGGAGGCGGCGCAGGCGGACTTATGATCATGGTCATGTATATCGTGATCATCGGCGGCGCGATGTACTTTATGGCGATCAGACCGCAGCGCAAGGAGCAGAAAAGGCTGAATGCGCTTCTTGCCTCCATGGAGGTGGGAGATGTGGTCGTTACCACGAGCGGTTTCTACGGGATCGTGATCTCCATTCAGGATGACGACTGCATCGTAGAGTTCGGCAACAACAAGAACTGCAGAATTCCGATGAGAAAGTCCGCGATCGCTGAGGTCGAAAAGGCAGGCGCGGCTGAGGAGTCATAACAGATCGCGAATAAGGTCAGAAGAAAAGGGATGATCCTTTGCGGAGCAGCCGGATAAAAGCTGCAGGCAAAGATCATCCCTCTTTTTGTTGAAGTGCCGGATCGTCCCGGTCCGTATGTCTACATCTGATCCGTCAGATCCTGGGGTTCGGAAGAGTAGATGTTCTTGACTGTCCTGAGAACATAATGCGTACGCGTCAGCCTGACCCCGTGACAGTCCTTGATCTGATTGTGGATCTGCTCCAGATGCTCGGATGAACGGCATGAGATCTTGAGCATGAAGTCAAATTCACCTGTCAGATAATAGCAGGCAATGATATTCGGATGGCTGGTGATGACCTTGATGAAATCATCGTTGAAACGGGGATGTTCCATACTGATCTCCATCAGTACGGTGATGTCATTGCCGAGCTTATGATCATTGGTGATGACGGTGTAGGACTGGATCAGCCCGCTTTTTTCCAGTTTGCGGATGCGTTCGATCACAGTTGAGATTGAGAGATGAATGGTCTTGCTGATCTCGGAAGCAGTCTGTCTGGCATTCTTTCTGAGTTCGTGAATGATCTGATAGTCAAGTTTGTCCATATCTGTTCTCCGGTCATATTGTCATGTCAAAGGACATGACTCTTATTTTTTTCTTCTTCCACTGCATCATACCATATTTTTTGCAGAATGTGGAGATAAAACAAAAAATTTATAATTATTTCAGATATCTCACCGAAACCGGGCGATGACTTTTTTCCGGTTTTTTCTTGCATATCTTGGGCAAATAAACTATGATATCAGGTATGCATGTCAGGAAAACCAGATGAACGGGTTCCGATCCGGTCCCCTGCGCGGGGATGATGCATAGTGATCCGGAAGGAAAAAACTGAGAAAGGACATAAATAACGGCGATGGACAGAGTATTCAATTTTTCAGCCGGACCGGCAGTTCTGCCGGAGGAGGTGCTGGCGGAGGTTTCATCGGAGATGCTCAATTACCGGGGCTGCGGCATGTCTGTCATGGAGATGAGCCACAGAAGCGCCATGTTCGATGAAATCATCACGGAAGCCGAGAAGGATCTTCGAGATCTTCTTAAGATACCGGAGGGATATAAGGTTTTATTCCTGCAGGGCGGTGCGCATCTGCAGTTTGCCATGATCCCGATGAATCTTATGAAGAATAAAGTGGCGGATTATATCGTCACCGGACAGTGGGCAAAGCGAGCCTATCAGGAAGCGGCCCGGTACGGGAAAGCGAATAAGATCGCTTCAAGCGAAGATCGCACTTTTTCCTATATTCCGGACTGCTCCGACCTGCCGATCTCAGATGATGCCGATTATGTGTATATCTGTGAGAACAATACGATCTACGGAACCAAGTTTAAGACATTGCCGAACACAAAGGGCAAAACGCTCGTGGCGGATGTCTCTTCATGCTTCCTGTCCGAACCGATGGATGTGAGCAGGTATGGCATTGTGTACGGCGGCGTACAGAAGAACGTCGGGCCTGCCGGTATGGTGATCTCCATTATCAGGGAGGACCTGATCACGGATGATGTACTTGAAGGAACGCCCACGATGATGAAGTTCAAAACGCATGCGGACGCGGGATCCATGTACAACACACCGAACTGCTTCTGCATCTACGTCTGCGGCAAGGTCTTCAAATGGCTTAAAGCCATGGGCGGCCTTGAACAGATGAAACTGCGCAATGAAGAGAAGGCAAAGATTCTCTATGATTATCTCGATGAGAGCAGACTGTTCCACGGAACAGTCCGACCTGAGGACAGGTCTTTGATGAATGTCCCGTTCGTAACCGGCGATGCCGACAAGGATGCGGCTTTTGTAAAGGCTGCGGCCGCAAACGGATTTGTGAACCTGAAAGGACACAGGTCTGTCGGTGGCATGCGCGCCAGCATCTATAACGCGATGCCCAGAACAGGCGTTGAGAAGCTGGTGGAATTTATGAAAGAGTACGAAAGGTCGAATCGCTGATGTTTCAATATACAACACTGAATGTTATTTCACAGGCGGGTCTTTCCCGCTTTTCCGGACAGTATGTCCGCACGGATGCTCTTGATAATTCGGATATGGTCCTGGTACGCAGCGCTGATATGCACGAGACGGTGCTTCCGTCCTCCGTGTTCTGTGTGGCAAGGGCCGGCGCAGGCGTCAACAATATACCCGTTGAAAAATATGCGGCGCAGGGTGTGGTCGTCTTTAATACCCCCGGTGCCAATGCGAACGGCGTGAAGGAGATGGTATTCGCGGGCATGCTGCTCTCAGCCCGTGATGTCGTGGAGGGAATCAACTGGGTCAGGAGCCGGAAGAACGATCCGGATATCTCTTCGAAAACGGAAATAGAGAAGAAGCGGTTTGCGGGAAGCGAACTCTCCGGCAAGAAACTGGGTGTGATCGGCCTTGGCGCGATCGGCGTGCTGGTCGCGAACGCCGCGGTTCATCTGGGCATGGACGTGTACGGCTATGATCCCTACATCTCGGTGGATGCCGCCTGGAATCTGTCCAGAAATATCAAGCATATCAACAATGTGGAACAGATCTATGCGGAATGCGATTATATCACGATCCATGTGCCGCTCCTGGATTCCACGAAAGGGATGATCGGACATGAGGCGATCAGCCTGATGAAGCCTTCGACCGTGGTCCTGAATTTCGCCAGGGATCTTCTGGTGGATGAGGAAGCCGTGATCGAGGCGCTCGATGAAGGCCGCCTGCACAGATATGTATCCGATTTCCCCAATCCGCTGACGGCGGGACATGACAAGGTGATCCTCTCGCCGCACCTGGGAGCGTCGACCTCGGAATCAGAAGATAACTGCGCGAAGATGGCTGTACGGCAGATGATGGATTATGCCGAGAACGGAAACATTACCAACAGCGTCAACTATCCGGCCTGTTCTCTCGGAAAGTGTACAACGGCGGCAAGGATTGCCATCTGCCATAAAAACGTTCCGAAGATGATCAGCCATTTTACCAATATACTGGCGGACAACAACATTGCCCATATGAACAACTCCAGCAAGGGCAGTTTCGCCTACACACTGCTGGATCTGGATTCCATGCCGGATGATGATATTGTGAAGGACCTTGCCAAAGTACCCGATGTGCTGCGGGTCCGTGTCATCGATCCCAGAAGATCATGATGAGAATGAAGTAAGAGAAAAGGAATGGAAGATGGCGAAGATCGAACCGTTTGCGGCGCTGCACCCTGCAAAAGGACTGTATGAGCGGGTGGCTGCACTGCCCTATGATGTATATAACCGGAAGGAAGCCAGGATCGAAGCGCTGAAGGATCCGCTTTCCTTTCTGAATATTGACAGACCGGAAACACAGTTTCCGGAAGACATCGACATATACGCGCCGTATGTCTATGACAAGGCTGCCTCGATGCTGCGGGAACAGACGGAACAGGGCGTCTATACAGCGGATCAGACCCCGTGTTACTATATCTATGAACTTGTCATGGACGGGCGCTTACAGACCGGTGTGGTGGCGTGCGCATCGATCGATGACTACGAAAACGGTGTGATTCTCAAGCATGAGAATACCAGGCCGGAGAAAGAACTCGACCGGATTCATCATGTGGATACCGTGAATGCCCAGACCGGTCCCATTTTTCTGGCATACAGGAAAAATGAACAGATTGCGGCAGTGGTCAGCCGGATCAAAAAGCAGCGCCCTGATTTCGATTTTGTCAGTGCTGACGGGATCGCGCACCGGGGATGGACGGTTTCTGATACGGAAGATATCAGGACTTTGCGGGAAGCGTTTGCCGGTATCGGACAGATCTATATTGCGGACGGCCATCACAGGGCGGCTTCGGCTGTCAGAGTCGGTCTGAACAGAAGAGAGGCGAATCCGGGCTGGACAGGTGACGAACCATGGAATTCATTTCTGTGTGTCCTGTTTCCGGATGACGAGCTGAAGATCCTGGACTACAACCGTGTCGTAAAGGATCTGAACGGGCTGACGGAAGAGCGATTTCTGGAGCGGATCGCTTCCGTCGCGGTCGTTGAAAAGAAAGACGGACCGGTGAGGCCGGAAAGAAAGGGACAGACAGGCATGTACCTTTCCTCCGGATGGTACCTGCTGACTTTCAGACAGGAGGTCATGAGCAGCGATCCGGTCGAAGGACTTGATGTGTCCGTTCTTCAAAAGGAGATCCTGAGCCCCATCCTGGGGATCGGGGATCCGAGAGTGGATCATCGGATCGATTTCGTCGGAGGCATCCGCGGGCTTCAGGAACTGGAGAGAAGGGTAAAGGAAGACTGCGCTGTCGCCTTTTCCATGTTTCCGACTTCGATCCATGAGCTTTTCGACGTGGCTGACGCACATCGACTGATGCCGCCGAAATCCACATGGTTTGAACCGAAACTTCGAAGCGGACTCTTTATTCACAGGATTTAACCGGGAACGAACAGAACAGGAGGGTGAGCATGGACAGCAGATTATATGACATGATGGACTGGGCCGCTGTGGAATCGATCGTATATTCTGAGGAGAGTGATCCGCACAGCATTCTGGGACCTCATATGACTGATGAGGGCCTGCTGGTTCAGGCTTTCTTTCCAAGGGCAAAAAGCGTTTCCGTTGTTTGCGCCGATACTGCCTATGAGATGGATCAGGAGGATGAAGCCGGCTTTTTTGCCGCGCTTCTTCCGCTGAAGGAGATTCCGGGATACAGATATGAGGTTGTCTACCCGGATGAAAGAACGGTCATCGAGGAGGATCCGTACCGGTTTGACCAGGTCCTGTCTGAGCGGGACCTCGTCAGGTTCAATGCCGGCATCTGTTACGACGTGTATGACAAGCTTGGCGCCCACAGCATGACGATCGAAGGGACAAAGGGCGTACTGTTCGCGACATGGGCTCCGAATGCGCTGCGTGTGAGCGTTGTCGGGGATTTCAACGAGTGGGACGGCCGGATGCTTCCCATGAGAAGACTCGGAGACAGCGGTGTATTCGAGCTGTTCGTGCCGGGAATCAGTGAGGGAACGCTTTACAAGTATGAGGTGAAGGCCAAAGGCGGACTGACTTTCCTGAAAGCGGATCCTTACGCAAATGCGGCACAGCTCAGACCGGAGACGGCTTCTGTGGTCACATCGATCGACGGGTTTGAGTGGACCGACGATGTCTGGATGGACCAGCGTGCAGCCGCGTACGAAAACAGGCATGCATCACCCATGTCTGTCTATGAGGTTCATCTGGCTTCCTTTAAAAAACCGGAAGACGGCCGGCTGTTTGCCGGCTACCGGGATATCGCTCCCGAACTTGCAAGGTATGTCAAGGAGATGGGATATACGCATGTTCAGCTGATGCCTGTCATGGAGCATCCGCTGGATGAATCCTGGGGATACCAGATCTCCGGATATTACGCGCCGACATGCCGCTATGGCAGCGCGCGGGACCTGATGAGCTTTATGAATTACATGCATAATCAGGGAATCGGCGTGATCCTTGACTGGGCGCCGTGCTATTTTCCTGCGGACAATTTCTGCCTGCGGGGTTTTGACGGCACCTGTCTGTATGAACATCAGGATCCCAGGCAGGGTGTTCATCCGCAGCTTGGGACACTTTTCTTCAACTACGCAAGACCTGAGGTCACCAATTTCCTGATCGGGAGCGCCTTGTTCTGGCTCAGAAAATTCCATGCGGACGGTCTCAGGGTGGCGTCAGTGGCGGCCATGCTGTATCTTGACTACGGCAAGCATGACGGGCAGTGGATCGCAAATATGTATGGCGGCAATGAGAACCTGGATGCCGTGGAATTCCTCAAGCATCTGAACTCCATTGTCAAAAAAGAGAATACGGGCGTGCTCATGATCTGTGACGAGACGACCGGCTGGCCGGGCGTGACTGCACCGCTGGATGAAGGCGGGCTGGGATTTGATTTCAAGTGGGACAGCGCCTGGACAGAGGATTTCATGGGTTACATGGAACTGGATCCGATTTTCAGGGGACCGCATCATCCTGATCTGACCTATTCCATGGTCTATCATTACAGCGAACACTATCTGCAGCCCATGTCCCACTGGGAAGTGACCGGCGCGCACAGATCGATGGTCTCCAGAATGCCCGGAAAACGGGAAGGAAAGCTGGCAAACCTGCGTGCGGCCTTTGGCTACCAGTATGTCTATCCGGGGAAAAAGATGACCTTTATGGGGATGGATCTGGCATCTGACAAGGCGTGGAAAGTCGCGGACGAGATCCCGTGGGATCTGCTTGACAGAGAAGAGCATGCGGCGTTCCATCTGTATATGAAGGACCTGCTCCGGCTGTACCGGACATCCCCGGCCCTGTATGAACTTGATGACAGCACAGACGGATTTGAGTGGATCAACAGCATTTCCGCCAATGAAAACATGCTGGTATTTCTCAGAAAAAGCGCAAAGGAGGAGGAGACCCTTCTCATTGTGCTGAATTTCTCCGCCCTGCCGTATACGGACCATAAGATCGGTGTGCCTTTTGCCGGAAAGTATAAAGAGATCTTCAACAGTGACGCAAAGCAGTACGGCGGCAGGGGAAATACAAATCCCAGGATCAAAAACTCAAAGCAAGATGAATGCGATATGAGAGAGGAGTCCATCCGGATCACCGTTGCCCCGCTGGCGCTGCAGGTCTTTTCCTGTACAAAGGCGGAGCGGACGATCTCCGAGAATGAGAAGGCCAGAGCGGGCGCCAGAAAAGCTGCCGAACCGGACACAAAGGCTTCTTCGGGCAAACGGTCCGGGAAAGCTTCCGCAGCCGGAAAAGGCAGCCGCGGCGTAAAGAAGATTACGGAAAGCCTGAAAGAGAAACTGGAAAGAAAGGTTCGGGAGGAGGAACCCTCCCTGTAAAGCGGGAAGGCGTGATTTCATGCAGAACAGTCATCCTCACAATGAAGAGCGGTGGGACATCTACGACCGGAACAAACAGCGCACAGGAAGAACGATGCGGCGCAATGATTTTACGCTCGCGGATGATGAATATCATCTGAGCGTGCTGGGCGTCGTGCGTACGCCTGACCGCAGATTTCTCATTACCAGGCGGAAAATGGACAAACGCTGGGCGCCCGGATGGTGGGAAGTTCCGGGCGGCGGCGTGATGGCCGGCGAGGATTCCTATGAGGCAGCCCTCAGGGAAGTCCTTGAGGAGACCGGTGTGGATGTATCCGATGCCGGGGGTGTCTTCGCTTTTGATTATCACCGGGAGAATCCGGGAGAGGGAGACAACTATTTCGTGGATATTTACCTGTTTACCAGGCAGATATCCGAGGAAGACGTGCACCTGCAGGAAAGTGAGACGACCGGCTTCCGGCTGGCGACAGCCGGGGAGATCCGTTCGCTTGCCGAGGAAGGGATCTTTTTGCATTATCAGAGCATCCGGGCTGTGTTTGAGATGGATTAAGGAAAGAAGAACAGACCATGCCGGCATACCTGACACATTATGCCTGCGGGCTTATGGGCTACCGAGGCCTGCCCGCCGGAAAACTGAAAAACATCATAAAGAGACACCCTGCGGTTTACAACATGGGTCTGGCAGGGCCGGACCTGTTTTTTTATTCTGTATGGGAAATTGTGACGGCGAAGGTTCCGATCGGCCGTGTCATGCACAAATACCGTACAGGGCGCATGCTGGAGGCACTGTTTGACGAGACACAGCGCCTGAAAGAAGAAGGCGGGGAGCGCTATGAGACGGCACTGGCATATTTCTGCGGTTTTCTGGGCCATTACTGCCTGGATACGAGAACGCACGCGCTTGTCTACAGGATCTGTGACCATCCCGACAGCAGTGTCGCGCTTGGAAAGCATTTCCGGTATGAGGCAGCGATCGATGCCATGTGCTGTGAAAAGATCATCGGGCGTCCGATCAGCCGGTCTCATCAGATGGAACTGCTGAAACTGACGGGAAAAGACAAAGATGTGATCGCGTGTGTCCTGAGCAGGGCCATCCGCCGTGTGTACGGAGGGGAAATGCGCACGCCTTCGCTTAGAAGGCTGAAGCTGATCCTTCATGAGTATTATCTGATCAGCGGTGTGCTTTTTGATCCGACCGGCTTTAAGGAATGGATCTGGGAAAAGCTGGAACGCATTTTCCCGGGGTATCCCCTTTCATCCCCTCTGTTTATCAACAACAACCGGTACGGCCTGAATGAAGGGGACTGGGACCGCTTTCAGACGCGGTTCGAGCGCGGCAGAAAAGCCCTGAGCCACCTTCTGGGGATATTGTCCCTGATTATTGAAGAAGACAGAAACGCGGAAGAACTGCTTAGAGAAACAGGTTCATTTTCATATCACGGTATGCATATACGGGAGGCTGCCAACGATCTTTCACTGAAAGACCTGTTCAGCCTTTATGAGCACGCAAAGGCATGAGCCGTGATCATTCATATGACTGACTGATCCGTTTATGGTAAACAAAGAAAAACTGACCGCCTTTTATGTTGCGCAGTATCAGGCGGATGTCGCTAATACGAGAAATAAGAATCTGCGCATGAAGAATCCGGAGGAGAGGATCGGACGGCTGCGCCACCAGATGCGCACAGCCAATCCCAGAAGGCTTGGCTATGCCACGCTGGAGGATTTCCATCATCAGGTCAGAAACCTGTATGAGGTGGGCCATTACAGGCGCAAGGCAAAGATCGTAACCGCCGTACGTGATGAACTGATCCCGCTTCTTGTCAGGCTGGATATTGAGACCCTGCTCCCGCAGCAGAAAGAAGGCATTGACGGCAATTTCATCAGCTGGCTGAAGGAGGAACGGCCCGGTGCAGTGTGCTCGAAGCCGCTCTTTCTTCTGTATCCCGGATATAAGGAAGAGATCATCAGGGAACAGATGATGGGGATGGTCCCCGTCCGTCCGGAAATGGAGTTTCCGGAAGCACTGGATATGCGCAGGCGTTTCATCCTGCATATCGGACCGACGAACAGCGGAAAGACCTTTCAGGCTCTTGAGCGCCTTAAGGATGCGAAACGGGGCATTTATCTGGGACCGCTGCGCCTTCTTGCGCTTGAAGTGTATGAGAAGATGCGGGACTTTAAAGTGCCGGCCACCATGCTGACGGGACAGGAGTTCATTGAGGATGAGAACAGCCGGGTGACGGCGGCGACCGTTGAGATGGCAGATCTTGATACCGTGTATGATGTGGCTGTCATTGATGAGGCACAGATGATGGCTGACAGGGACAGAGGCCATTCCTGGACGAGAGCGATTCTCGGCCTGCGCGCCGCTGAGATCCATGTGTGCGCTTCGGATGCCGCGGAGGAGGTCCTTACCCACCTGATCGAGCTGTGCCAGGATACATATGAGATCCATCATTATGAGAGGAAGACCGCACTCAGATTTGAGCAGACACCTTTTGAATTCCCGGATGACATCCAGCAGGGAGACGCGCTGATCGTCTTTTCCAAAAAATCCGTTCTGGATGTGGCGGGCCGGCTGGAGGAGATCGGGGTCAACTGCTCCGTTATCTACGGTTCCCTGCCTCCGGAGATCAGAAGAAGGCAGATGCATCTGTTTACGTCAGGAGAGACAAAGGTCGTCGTTTCCACGGATGCCATCGGAATGGGGCTTAACCTGCCCGTAAGGCGGATCATCTTTCTTCAGGTAAGCAAATATGACGGCCGGGAGCAGCGCATGCTGAAAACGCCGGAAGTAAAGCAGATCGCGGGGAGAGCAGGGCGCTACGGCATCTATGATGTGGGCTATATCAACGGATGTGACGAAGAATCGCTGGCATTTCTGAAGGAAACGTATGAAAAGCCTGAAAAGGAAGTGAGAAAAGTCAGCCTCGGCTTCCCGCAGGTGCTTCTGACGATCGACGAACCGCTGGATGAAATTCTGAAGGTGTGGCACGACGAAAAGCCCATCGCGCCTTTTGAAAAGGAAAACGTGGATGAGATGCTTTTTCTCTACGACAAAGCGCTTTCCATGAAGGACTTTATCCCGGAATTTGAAAATAAAAAGCTTCTGTACCGGATGATCAGCTGCCCGATCGACATCAAGGACAGACATGTTGTCTCACTGTGGCTGGAATACTGCACTTCCTATGCGGCGGATACGTCTCTTCGGAAACCGACACTGAATTCCAGGGAGAAGAACGGACTGGCCAAATATGAGACCTACTACAAGGAGCTTGATACCTATTACCAGATGTCATACAGGCTTGGAAAGATCCTGGATGAAGCCTGGGTGGCGAGAGAGCGGGCAAAGACTGAAGACAGGATCATGCGTTACCTTCTGAAGGACAAGGCGGTCTATATCAAGCGCTGCCGGTCATGCGGACGGATCCTTCCGATCGACAGCCCGTTCGGCTATTGTGAGAAGTGCTGGCACGCCGGTGTCGTATATGGCGGTTACAGGCCGTGATTGCTGCCGGCATAAGGCAGATCAGGCAGATGATGAATTTCTTTTTTTTCCTACTTGACTTTTGTAAAACGGCATGGTAGTATCTTCGTCGTGAGTTGAAAAGCTCGCAAACGTGCGGAGATGGCGGAATTGGCAGACGCGCAGGCTTCAGGTGCCTGTGGTCGCAAGATCGTGAGGGTTCAAGTCCCTTTCTCCGCACTCTTTTTTTGCCTTTTTCAGTGGCTGGCCGGCAGATAAGCCGGCCTTTTTTGTTCCTCAGAAACTGAGATGTTTCGAGATGCTGTCAGAAGGCCTCCAGAAGGCGTCCGAAGCCATTACCGCATTTCTTACCGTATGTTGCCGGAAACAGGCATACGGAGCCTGTACAGGCCCGCAGCAGGGGCGGAGACCGGCCTGACACTGTCAGAATGCATTGCGGTTATCTTTCAGCCACTGCGCGAAGCCTTCAGGGTCGTTTTTCGCCTGATACTCTTTTTTGGCTGCCAATGCTGCCTTGTTCCATGGAACAAAATGCTGTTCCTCATAGTCGGGATTCGTCTCCAGATGATAACGGCACCGGGCTTTCTGGGCTTTGTAGGCTGTGCGGTACGACTTCTGGAAAACACCCGTATGGCGCAGATATCCCACATCCTTGCATGTCCTGCCGTTTTCGAAGAGCCTGTCGCAGTACTTTTCGTCAGCCCTGACGGCGGGGATAAAGAATCTGCCGCAGTTGCGGCACCTTGAGATGACGACCCTGTTGAACTGGACCTGGTAGAGCTCAAGGGAGAGCATGGAAAGAATATCCGAGATATGGTATGTCTGAACAAACCCGTCAGCTGAAAGGCTGAAGTGGGTGTGTATGTCCTG
>JAGCAV010000212.1 GCA_017652545.1 Lachnospiraceae bacterium | reverse complement strand
GACAGTCCGCCCGGGATGGATGAGGTCAGGATGATGTATCCGGCCCTTGATGAACAGATGGAAGATCCTTCATCTATCTTCTCATGTGTGCGGGATGTGATCGCCCTCAGAAAACGGTATCCGGCGATTGCCTGCGGGCGGACCGGACAGGTGCCGGAACTGACCGGCAGGGAGCTTGGTGCCTTTACGCGTACCATGCCGGGGGAGGCATCGGTGATGATCGTGGTCAACGCCTCTGATCAGGAACAGCGTGCGGATCTTTCACTGCTTCCGGAAGATTCTGCTGCGCAGGCTGCTTTGTCAGCCGCCGCGTCTGACGGGAAAGAAGCGCTGACGCTGACACCCTATGCCATCGCGGTGATCGGTGAAGGGGATGAAGCCTGGACCCTGATCAACGAGGGATGCGTGCTGCCCGAGAAAAAGGCATCGCGGCGAAGAAAGTGAGACAGGACGTGCCGGATGGTCGTTTTTTTGAAGAAAATGTTTGATATTTCATGGTTTTTTTCTCTGCCGGTATGACATACTGAGTAAACAGAGATCACTGCGGATCACTTTGCATGGGAGGAGACCGGGATGACGCAGATAGAAGCAAGAAAAGCGGACAGACATTTTCCGGATGACTTTCTGTGGGGAGTATCCGGCGCATCTTACCAGATGGAAGGCGCTGTTCATGAAGGCGGGAGAGGAGAGTGTATCTGGGATCGCTTCTCCCATATTCCGGGCCGGATCGTCAATGATGATAACGCGGATATCGCGGTGGATTTCTATCACCGGTATGAAGAGGATATCCGCCTGATTAAGCAGCTGGAGATACCTGCGTTCAGGTTTTCCATTGCCTGGCCCCGCATTTTTCCGCATGATGAGATCCATGTGAATGAAGAAGGACTGCAGTTCTACCGGAGAGTGCTGGAGGAACTGAAACGGCAGGGAATCAGGGCTGTCGTCACACTGTATCACTGGGACCTGCCGCAGTGGGCACAGGACCGGGGCGGATGGGCAAACCCGCAGATCGTTGAATGGTATGCGGCCTATGCAGATACCGTGATGCGGCGTTTTGACGGGCTGGTCGAGAGCTGGATCACCTTCAACGAACCCTGGGTCGCCGTGTTTGAAGGATATTATACAGGCAATTTCGCCCCGGGGATCCGCGATTTCTCCATGGCGTTAAAGTGCGCGCATCTGATGCTGCTCGCCCACGGAACGGCCGTCACGCGATTCAGGCGTGCGGGGTTAAAGGGCAGGATCGGGATCACGCTGAATCTGTGTCCCAAGGAGCCGGAGACGCAGAGCGAACAGGACCGTGCAGCCAGCGATATCCGTGACGGGTATATGAACCGGTGGTTCCTGGATCCGCTTTTTAAGGGCGCCTACCCGGCTGACATGACGGACTATTACAGGGGACAGGGTGTGATCCTGCCTCAGGTGACAGCGGAGGAAGCGGATCTGATCGCGGTGCCTGTGGATTTTCTGGGCGTCAACTATTACAACATTGATTTTACCAGGGCGTCTTCGACCGGCTGGCCCGTGTTCTTTGAACAGGGAAAAACAACATGGCCCAGGACCATATATGACTGGCCGATCACCGAGTGGGGGCTGACACAGATCCTCATCCGGCTTAAGGAAGAGTACGGTCCCGCAGCCATCTATGTGACAGAGAACGGAATGAGCGCGCTCGACTGTGTCAGCCTGGACGGACAGGTCCACGATCCTTACCGGACCGACTATCTGTGCAGACATATCGGAGCCTGTTACGACGCCATCGCAAAGGGCGTTCCGCTGAAAGGATACTTTGTCTGGTCGCTGCACGACAACTTTGAATGGAATACCGGTTACAGAAATCAGTTCGGCATCATCCATGTAGACCGGTCAACGCTTGAGAGAACGATCAAGGACAGCGGGTACTGGTACAGGAAAGTGATACGGGAAAACGGTATCACTGACAGAGAATGAGGGAGGAAATATGACAGTTCGTGACAATATCAAAGCGATCCTGCACTATGAGAAGTTTGACAGCTTCCCGGTGATCAATTTCAGCTACTGGCCTGAGGTGCTTGAGAAGTGGGTGAGCGAGGGCTACCTGACAAGGGATGAGATCGCCGGTTTTTCAACGCCGCTGCCGGAGCAGGCATCGAAATATCTGGATGAGCGCATGGTGACCACCAACAACTCCGAAGCGGAGAAGAATCTCAATAAAAAGCTCGGCTTTGACTGTGACTGGGGCAGCGGCTACAAGTTCCGGGACCTGCTCTATCCGCCCTTCGGGAAGGAGATCATTGAGAAGAAGGAAGACGGCAGCCAGATCATGCGCAATGAGGACGGAGCGCTGATCCTGATGAAGCCGGGCGTGAGTACGCTGGCCACGACGCTCTCCACCGGCCTGACAGACAGGAAAGCGTGGGAAGAGCTGTATCTTCCGAAGCTGCAGTGGAACCCGGACCGTGTTGACTGGGAATTCTTAAAGACGCTGACAGACGATACGGGAAGAGAGATCCCCTACGGACTTCATGTGGGCTCCTTTATGGGCCGGATCCGCGACATTCTCGGCGTGGAGGAGATGAGTTACCTTTACGCGGACGATGAGGATCTGTTCGCGGAGATTGTGGAGACAGTCGGTTCCCTGATCTGCCGGAATGTGGAGGAGATCCTCAAGTCCGGTGCCAAATTCGATTACGTCTATATCTGGGAGGATCTGTGCTTCAAGAACGGCCCCCTAGTTGTACCGTCTGTTTTTGATGAACTGGTGGGACCTCAGTACAGAAAATTCACCGATATGGCGCGCCGGTACGGCATCGATATCTTTACCGTGGACTGTGACGGAAAGATCGATTCCCTGATCCCCACCTGGATCGGGAACGGCGTGAACACCATGTTCCCGATGGAGATCGGTACCTGGAATGCCAGCATCCTTCCGTGGCGTGAAAAATACGGGAAACAGCTTCTGGGCATCGGCGGCATGAACAAGCAGCTGTTCTCGCAGGATTACAAGGCGATCGACGATGAGATCGAGCGCCTGAAACCGCTGATCGAACTGGGGGGCTATATACCGTGCCCGGATCACGGTGTCCTGCCTGACGCGAAATTTGAAGTCGTCCAGTACTACTGCGACAGGATGCACAACCTGAAACTGTAAAACCGGAACTTTAGCACACTAAAGTTCCAGGATCCCGGGATCAGCCGGCCGACAGAACGGAAAAGGATATGGAAAACAGCAACGAACGAAAGACCGCTTACGATCAGGTCCTGAGGGCAGCGCTGTGTATGACGCGGCAGTGCTGGGAGCAGGGAATGCTCTCCTATGGCCTGCTCAGGAACGTGTTTCCGGAGGAGACAGATCAGGGGAACGGGGTGACGCCATCCGGGTACGAATGGCAGCTGCTGCAGATGATCGTTTATGATATGGTCCTGCGTCAGAGTGAAGACGGACGGCTCTGCAATGTGGAGGACACACCGGCTGTAACGGATTCTGCTTTCTGCATTCCCGCTGTCCTGGCGGTTGGAAGTATCACCGGGAATGACGGATATGTCCGGGCCGCCCGGGCCAATGTCCGGTATCTGCTTAGTGACGCGCCGCGGACCGGAGACGGGATCCTGTACCATATGAGAGGGACGAGCCAGATCTGGGCCGATTCCGCAGCCTTCCTGCCGTATGCCCTGGTGATTGCGGGATATCCGGAAGAAGGATATCATCAGATGAAAGGGATCCTGGACCGCCTGTATCTGCCCGGGAGCGGGCTGTATGCCCATATCCTGGATGAGGCGGACGGCAGTTTCCCGGACGGAAGGGCCTGGTCCGTCGGGGTCGCATGGATCCTGACCGGGCTGGAGCGCACCTGGCGGGTACTGCCGGAAAAGATGAAAAGGGAGAGGGAAGACCTCAAGGCCCGCTTTGTACGCCTTCTGGATGTCGTGCTGAAGTACCAGTGCGGCGACGGCGGCTTCCACGATGTGATGGATGATCCGGAAACGTACATGGAAACGGAGACACCCGCGATGATCGCCTGCGCTCTCTATGCGGGTATTCGGGATGGATTGCTTGGAGAGGAAATGCTTGCACGGGCGGATGCCATGGCAGCGTATGTGCGCGGGAAGATCCTGCCTGACGGGCGTGTTGCCGATGCGGCAGGTTCACCGGCTTTTGACAGACCGGGGACATCCGTTGAATGCCAGGCCCATGTGCTGATGATGGAAAAGCGCAGCGGATGCTGATGAAACGCTTTCCCGCATCCCGTCATTAAAAACCAAGTGCCTTAACAGCCGACAGAAACGCGTCGGCTGTTTTTTTGTGGCTCGGAATGCCGGGG
>JAGCAV010000211.1 GCA_017652545.1 Lachnospiraceae bacterium | reverse complement strand
TGACTTCGATGCCAAGCCGGGCTTCACACCGGCTGACTGGTATGAGGTGAAATTCCAGTGGTATCCCAACACAAGCGAGGATATCCCGATGATGTTCGGCGCGAACAAAACGGAGATCGCGGCGAACTTTGACAGCCTCATCGGAGAGTTCACTGAACTTGGCGGCGAATATATGCTGGAGACTTCAGCCTATGAGCTGATCGTGGACGATGAAGGCAGGGTTACCGGCGTCAAGGCGAGAAACAACATCGACGGAACCGAGTACACCATCAACGCGAAAGCGGTCGTACTGGCGACCGGCGGTTTCCTCGGCAGCGGCGAGATGACAGAGAAATATCTGTCAGATGAGTACTATCCGCTGAAGGGCACATGGAATGTCTATGGTTCCCAGAGAAATGACGGTGCCATGATCCAGGCAGCCATCGACAACGGAGCAGCCACCTACAATATCGGAATGCCGCCTGAAGTCCATATGTCCGGCAGTGCCAAGGTCATTCCGCCCAGCGCCGGCTTCGCGATCAATGAGGTCGAGGGACAGAGAGGCTCCTTCAGCGGCGTCCAGCTGGTCTGGTCTGTCGCGGATCTGCCCACTTTCCTTGGCATTTCAACAAACAGCCTGGCGGTCGGAATGGACGGCAAACGGTTTACTTCCGAGACAGGCATTGCCATGCTGGATCCGTGGATCGCAGGCCCGAATTACTACAGCATCTGGTCCACAGAGCAGCTGAACGAGATTAAGGAGAAGGGCTTCAAGTATCCCAACGGCGGCGTGGCCGCAGGCTTCCTGGGCTATTGCGGTGCTATTCCCGAGAACACACCTCTTCCGGAGACATTCGATGTCCTGGATAAGGCGATCGAGATGGATTTTGTCTACAAAGCTGATACCATCGAAGAACTCGCGGAACAGATCGGCATAGATCCTGCAGCCCTTGCTGAGACGGTGGAAACCTATAACGGATTTGCCGTAAGCGGCGTGGATGAAGAGTTTGGCAAGGACGGCGCCCTGATCGAGAAGATCGGAGAAGGTCCTTACTATGCCATCAAGATGGCTTCCTATTCATACAATACCGTGGCCGGTCTGGACATCAACAAGGATTTCCAGGTCCTGGATGCGCACGGAGAACCGATGGAAGGGCTCTATGCGGTAGGCAGCGACTCCGCAGGCGTGCTCTTCTCAGAGAAGAAGCCTTACGTGACGTACGGCGGCGCGAACAACGGCTGGGCACTGACGTCGGGCTATGTGGCCGGTGCCATCGTGGCTGACTATGTAAATGCTGAGTAAATGAAAGACGGGACATGTACCGGTTCCCCTGCTGCGGGAAAAACGGTCATGCCGCACAGAAACACGGAGGGGACAGGAAACTGTCCCTTCCTTTCGTATGGGGAATTCCGCCAAATTCTCCATACAAACACTTGCATGTGAAGAGAAGATATGATAAGGTATCGCTGATATGAAGGACCTGATGATCCGGGATGGATGATCAAAAGCCTTTGTATTGACAACTCAAAAATGGTCTTCAGGGCGGGGTGCAATTCCCCACTGGCGGTAGAGTCCGCGAACCCTGCGCAGCTGAATGTGCGGGGCCGAACCGGTGAAACTCCGGTACCAACAGTTACAGTCTGGATGGAAGAAGATGAGAAGCTCTGGGATGGTATGATTCCGGAGTTTTTTGTTTTCTCTCAGCACGGAGGCAGTTATTCTGGAAAGGAGAGAAAGATGTTTTCAGGTTTGATGGAGCAGTTGGGCAAGAATGCAGGTTTTGTAGGCGTGGTACTGGTGATCGCGGCGGTCATCATCGCATTGGCAAGGATTTCGGAGGTTACTTTCCTGAGGGAAAATGTATATAAGGTCGGATCGACGAAATATGTAGCGATCTGCGGTATGATGGGCGCCCTGGCGGGTATCCTGATGCTTTTTGAGATACCGCTTGTTTTTCTCGCTCCGAATTTCTACAAGCTGGACTTCTCTGAGCTTCCGGTCATGATCGGCGGCATGTATCTCGGCCCGGTGGCGGCCGTCATCATTGAACTGGTCAAGATCCTTGTCCACCTGGTGCTCAAGGGTACGAGCACCGCTTTTGTCGGTGAGTTTGCCAATTTTGCTGTCGGATGTTCGCTTGTGCTCCCGGCAGTGATCATATATCACACAAAGAAAACGCGTGAACGGGCGTTCCTCGGACTGATATGCGGAACCATTGTCATTACGGTATTCGGAACGCTGTTTAATGCATGGTATCTGCTCCCGGCCTTCTCGAAACTCTACGGCATGCCGCTGGATGCCATTATCGGAATGGGTGCCGCCATTCATCCGTCCATCAACGGGATCATGAGCTTCGTGATCATGTGTGTGGCACCGCTGAACCTGATCAAAGGCGCAGTGATCTCCCTGCTTACGCTGCTTCTTTACAAGCGGTTAAGTCCGCTTCTTCATAACATGATGTCTTAAAGCACTAAAAATTAAGATTCTTTTCGTTTTTGAAAAAGGTCGCCGTGCTATACTGCAGAAAGAGAAACTACAGTATCGGCAGGCGGCCTTTTTGAGTGGAAGGCCTTTTTTATTCTTTCATGATCCTGCCGGAAGAGGGAGATGGATCTTATGAAGTTCAGAGGGGAAATAAGAAAACTGACGGTATTTCTGATCTGCACGGCGTGGCTGACCGGCATGTTCCGTACATGTTCGTTTGCTTCAGCCTATCAGGCTGAACAGCTGGCTGCAGCGCCCGAGTCACAGATCATTCTGTTTCCGGGTGATTCCGTATGCGGTCTGGATCTGCCGGCATATCTGAATTACTACTATGACGCCCCGGTAGAATTGGGAGAAAATGCAAGCTGGACCAATGTATCCGCCGAGGGGCTGACCAATCAGGCTTATGAAGTCATTCGGGTGTATGATGAGATGGCACCCGAGAACTCTTATTACGACATCATATCTGCCGGATACATTCTGACTGTAACGGATGGTGTGAGCCGTCCCATGTATGCGGACGGGCCGGGCATGGAACATCAGTATACTTCCGACGATTCAGCTGACCCGATGAGTTATCGCACGGACAAGGCGTGGTATCCTGCCGGCGAGGCGGTCATGCTGGAAGCGCTTCCTTCCCAGGACGGTGTCCAGGTATTTCAGAATTTTGAAGCGGACAGCGCCAATGTAGAGATCCAGCAGGATGAAGCCACAGGAATGTTGTATATCATCATGCCCAATCAGGAAGTGCGTCTGAGGGCTGTCTATGTGGATCCGCTTCCGGAAATCCCACAGGATGAGGCAGCGGATGGCGGACAGCCGGAAGGTGGTGACGGAATGAATGAACCTGAGGATCCCTATGCATATGAACAGGAGATGGGTGATCAGACAGCTCAGGAGACCGTCCAGCCGGAGGGTATGGATGTGACACAGGGCGCGGAAGACTGGCAGGTTCCTCAGGAAGGCGCGGACTGGCAGGCTCCTCAGGAAGGCGCGGACTGGCAGATTCCTCAGGAAGGAGAGTATGCAGAAGTTCCACAGGAACAGGTGCAGGTTACGGTAGAGGATCAGGGGACGGTGCAGATGCTCACACCGGAGGGGGAGCCGACGGATGAGTTCAGCGCGACGGATCCCTTTGCCGAAGTGGAACAGATCGAACAGAACGGACCTGATCCGGATGCCCCGGTGGGGAGTATTTTTGATAATGTTGCCGAGGATGCTTTTGCGGTGACAAGCGCGGATGCATATTCGGATCAGTCCGAACCCGTTCCTGAACC